>CAYGMX010000560.1:0-1913 GCA_964351055.1 uncultured Loktanella sp.
GAGCTTTGCCGCCAGCGCCTCGGCCTCGTGTCTGTCGTTGGTCGCCAGCAGGCGTGCGCCAAGGTCGGCCTTGCCGATCCGTCCACCCGCATTCACGCGCGGCCCCAGCAGAAAGCCCAAGTGGTAACTGGTTGGCGCCTGATCCAGCCCCGCGACATCGGCAAGCGCCGTCAGCCCGATCCGGTTACGCCGCGCCATGACGGTCAGCCCTTGCCGGACAAAAGCGCGGTTTACCCCGACCAGAGGGGCCACATCAGCCACGGTCGCCAGCCCCACAAGGTCCAGCATCGCCATCAGGTCCGGCCCTGTCTGTCCGGCTTCGCGCAACTGCCGGTTCGCATCGACCAGCATCAGGAATACAACGCCCGCCGCACAAAGATGCGCCAGATCGCCGGATTCGTCCTGCCGGTTGGGGTTCACGACCGCCACGGCATCGGGGAGGGTTTCACCGCCTAAGTGGTGATCAAGCACGATGACATCGGCACCTTTCGCCGCAGCAATCGGCCCATGCGAAAGCGTGCCGCAATCCACGCAGATGATCAGGTCATGGTCTTTGGCAAGTGCGGCCATCGCCTCGTCGGTGGGGCCATAGCCCTCGTCGATCCGGTCTGGGATATAGAGCGTCGATGTCAGACCCATATCGCGCAACCATGTGATCAGCAGCGCCGCAGAGGTGCCGCCGTCCACATCATAATCCGCAAAGATCGCGATTCTTTCGCCTTTGGCGACCGCCGCCAGAAAGCGTTTGGTTGCCGCGTCCATATCGCGCAAGTCATGCGGATCGGGCAACAGGTCGCGCAAGGTCGGTGCCAGAAAGACAGCCGCATCCTGCGCCGACACGCCGCGCCGCACCAATATCCGGCACAGCGGGGCGGGCAGGCCGGTTTCTTGTGTCATGGCCTCTGACAGCCGGTCCTCCTCGACTGAAGGCCCGACCCAGCGCCGTCCGGTGGCAGAGTGGCTCACGCCTAAAAACGCATGATCTTGTGTGTTCGTCATAGGAAAGCACAATAGAGAAAGGGCGCAGCCAGCGCCACGCCCTTCTCTTGGAAATATCACATGCGGGCTTAGCGCACCGGATTGCGGTAGATCATCCGCCGTACAGAACCCGTTTTGGAACGCATCAGGATGGTTTCTGCGGTCACAAAGCCGATCTCGCGCTTGATCCCCGGCACCAGTGATCCGTCGGTCACGCCGGTGGCTGCAAAGATCACGTCGCCTGTCACCATGTCGTCGCGGGTATAGACGCGGTCGAAGTTCGTGATGCCCGCCTTCTTCGCACGCGCGCGTTCGTCATCGTTGCGGAACAGCAGGCGGCCAAAAATCTGTCCGCCCATGCATTTCAGCGCGGCTGCGGCCAGCACCCCTTCAGGTGCACCACCCGATCCCATATACATGTCGATGCCGGTGATATCAGGTTCCGCGCAATGCATCACGCCGGCAACATCGCCATCGGTGATCAGGCGGATGGCGGCACCGGTGCTGCGGATTTCGGCAATCATGTCTTCGTGGCGCGGACGTTCCAGAACACAGACGGTGATATCGTTGGTCGAACAGCCCTTGGCGGCGGCTAGTGCCGACACCCGTTCGGATGGTGACATATCCAGCGTCACGACACCGGGGCGCAGGCCCGGACCGATGGCCAGTTTGTCCATGTAAACGTCAGGTGCGTGCAACATCGACCCGCGCGGCCCCATCGCGATGACGGCCAGCGCATTGGGCATGTCCTTGGCGGTGAGGGTCGTACCTTCCAGCGGATCAAGTGCGATATCCACGCCGGGGCCATTTCCGGTGCCGACCTCTTCACCGATGTAAAGCATCGGGGCTTCGTCGCGTTCGCCTTCGCCAATCACGACGCCGCGCGCGAGGTCCAGTGTGTTGAAGTGGGTGAGCGTGGCGGGGGCGGCGGCAGG
>CAYGMX010000561.1:0-1912 GCA_964351055.1 uncultured Loktanella sp.
GTGATCCGCCACGCCACACGCTGGAACCTGCCACCTGCCGCGCAAACACATGATCAGAGTCGCAAACATCCTCTGCGCGGCAGGTGGCAGGTTCCAGCGTGTGGCGTGGCGGATCACGTCATGGTTGGAAAAGGCCCAGCAGGCCCAGCCCTCTGATGCAACATCATCCACTTGTTTCATCACATCGACGATCCGCGCCGCTGTCGGCTGATCTGCTGCAAGAAACTCGAACGCATAACACATCTGCATCAGGTCATCGCCAGCGGTATACTGGCCCATGATCTCGAGCCCCTTTTGGGCATCGCCGACCTCGCCCACTGCGGCAGCGCCGTAGGGCTCCATCACCGCACGCAGCTTGCGCAGAAAATCGAGGTTCTCAGGCTGGTTCTTGGAATAAAGATGCTCTTGGTGATTGTAGGGGTTCACTGACGGGGCGATCGTCGCATTGCGCTTTTCAGGCGGCAAGGCGGGGTTATCACGCAGTTGGGCATCATGTGTGTAAAAGTTGATCGTATCCAGCCGGAAACCGTCACAGCCACGGTTCAGCCAGAACCGTGCCACATCCAGCAAAGCATCCTGCACCGCGGGTTCGTGAAAGTTCAGATCAGGCTGCGAGACAAGGAAGTTATGCATGTAATACTGCTCGCGGCGGGCATCCCATTGCCATGCCGATCCGCCAAAAATCGAAAGCCAGTTGTTCGGCGGGGTCCCATCCGGTTTTGGATCGGACCAGACATACCAGTTTGACTTGGCATTCCCGCGATCGGCGCGGCTTTCGGCAAACCACGGATGCTGGTCGCTGGTGTGACTTAGCACCAGATCGATCATCACCCGAATGCCCAGACGGTGCGCGGTATCCACCACCGCATCAAAATCTGCGATAGACCCAAACATCGGATCGACATCGCAATAGTCGCTGACATCGTAACCGAAGTCCTTCATCGGCGACATGAAGAATGGTGAAATCCAGATCGCATCAACACCCAGCGAGGCGATATAGGGAAGCCGCTGCACGATCCCCAAAAGATCGCCGATACCGTCACCATTGCTGTCTTGATAGCTGCGCGGATAAATCTGATAGATCACAGCACCGCGCCACCAATCCTTGTCTATGGCCATTTCCGTATCTGGTGCCAGCGCCGTCGTCATTGTTTTCGTTCCTATGTTCGCGCGTCCGAAGGAAACGAACGCTTTGGTATGGGTGCGCCGACCCCGGATCGCAATCCGGGGCCGGCAAGGGATTTACTTTACAGAGCCTGCCAGCAAACCGCGGACAAGGTATTTCTGCATCGCAAAGAACACGCCCAGCGGAACCGCAATCGAGATAAAGGCAGAGGTCGCCAGAATTTCCCAATCGCCGCCGCGCGTGCCCAAAAGCTCGACGATCTGCTTGGTCATAACGGTTGTCTGCCCTGACGCGTCGATCAGGAACACAAGCGCGACAAGCAGGTCGTTCCATGTCCAGAGAAACTGGAAAATCGCAAAAGAGGCGAGCGCCGGAAAGCTGAGCGGTAGAATGATCTTGGTAAAGATCTGGAAATCAGACGCGCCATCCACTTTGGCATTTTCGATGATGTCGCGCGGCAAGCCGACCATATAGTTGCGCAACAGATAGATCGCCAAAGGCAGGCCAAAGCCCGTATGCGCAAGCCACACGCCAAGATAGCCCTTTCCTATTCCGACCGCATTATGCAGCGATAACAAAGGGATCAGCGCCAGTTGCAAAGGAACGACCAGTAACCCCACAACCATAGCGATCAGCAAGGCCCGCCCCGGAAAGTCCATCCAGGCAAGCGCATAGGCGGCAAAAGCCGCGATCAGGATCGGGATGATTGTCGCGGGGATCACGACCGTCAACGTGTTGAAGAACGCCTTGGCCATGCCTTCGGAGTTGTTTTCATCAAAAAGCACA
>CAYGMX010000562.1:0-1911 GCA_964351055.1 uncultured Loktanella sp.
CGGCAACACTGGCCGATAGCGCGCTGGACCTGATGATGTCGCTGGGCGGGCTTGGCGCCATCGCCTATGCCGCGAAACCGGCGGACGACGATCACAACTTTGGCCATACCTCCGCCGAAGACCTTGCGGCCCTTGGTCAGTCGCTTTTTATCATGATCTCGGCGGGCGTCATCGCAGTGGCGGCGGTCTTCCGGCTCTTGGATGACACGGTTATCCTGCCCGAACGCGAAGGCCAAGGGATCGCGATTATCGTCTTTTCGATCTGCGTGACGCTTGGACTGGTCCTGTGGCAAAGGCATGTGGCGGCCAAGACCGGCAACAAGGTCGTCAAGGCCGATAGCCTGCATTACATCGGCGATCTGATCCCGAACATGGGGGCGATCATCGCGCTTTGGGCCTCGGCGGCGTTCGGGCTGCACCAGATTGACAGCGTGGTCGCACTGGCTGCGGCGGCCTTTCTGGGGTTTGGCGCGGTGCGCATCGGCAAAACCGCTTGGGACGCGCTGATGGACAGGCAAGCTGACCCCGCCATGATCCAAGGCATTGCCGAGATTGCCGGAAACTTCGAGGTATCCACGGGTTTCACGATTTGAAAACACGCGTTGCGGGCAGCCGTGTTTTCGTCAACCTGCATATCGAACTGGACGGCAGCCAGACGCTGGACGAGGCGCACAGGATCGGGGCCGCCCTGCGCCGTGCGATTATTGCAGCCTATCCGCGCGCCGATGTGCTGATCCACAAAGACCCCGTCGGGGTGACCAAACACCCCGACGACAACAGGTAGGATGGGTGATATCACCCATCCTACGCAGCCTTGTCCAAACCGCGCCCTTTCAGCAGCGCCTCGACCCCCGGCAACCGGCCCCGGAAAGCGGTGTAAAGATCAGCCGCATCAACCGATCCGCCGGATGACAAAACCGTTTCTTCCAGCCGCTTTGCTGTGGCGCTGTCAAACGGATCGCCTGCCTCTTCAAAGGCGGCAAACGCGTCCGCATCCATCACCTCGGACCACATATAGCTGTAGTAGCCGCTGGAATAGCCGTCCCCTGCAAAGATATGGGCAAAATGCGGGGTGGCGTGGCGCATGCGGATCGCGTGAGGCATCCCGATCTCGTCGAGGATTTCGGTCTGCCGCTGCATCGGATCGGCAGGGGCTGACCCGTTGTGAAACTCCAGATCGACAAGGGCAGAGGCTACATATTCCACCGTCTGGAAACCCATATCATAGGTCGCAGCCCCCAACATACGTAGCAACAGATCTTCCGGCATCGGCGCACCTGTGTCTGCGTGGGTGGCAAATTCCGCCAGCACCTCCGGCACCTCCAGCCAATGTTCATAAAGCTGGCTGGGCAGTTCTACGAAGTCACGGGCAACCGACGTGCCTGAAATGCTTTCATAGGTCACATCAGATAGCATCTGGTGCAGGGCATGGCCGAATTCGTGAAACAGGGTGCGGGCATCGTCGTAAGACAAAAGTGCGGGTTTGCCCGTCTCGGGCTTGGCAAAGTTGCAGACGTTCACCACATGCGGGCGGACATCCTCACCCAGACGGTGTTGCGATTGCATCGCAGAACACCAAGCACCCGACCGTTTGGACCCGCGCGCAAAATAATCGCCGATAAAGACAGCGACATGCACGCCATCGCGGGTGACATCCCACAGCCGCACATCGGGGTGGTATACGGGGCCTTCGATGGGCCGGAATTCCAACCCGAACAGGCGGTTTGCGCAGGCAAATGAAGCCTCGATCATCCGGTCCAGCTGCAAATAGGGCTTCAGTTCCGCCTCATCGAGATCATGCAATTCCTTGCGCCGCTTTTCAGAATAATAACGCCAGTCCCAAGGTTCCAGCGGGCCGTCGAACCCGTCAGCATGTAGCATCCGCTCAAGCATCTTGGCATCTGCCATGGC
>CAYGMX010000563.1:0-1905 GCA_964351055.1 uncultured Loktanella sp.
GGACAGGCCCACCGCTTCAAAGTTCAGACCGCCGCGATAGGAGGACAGAACCGAAATCCCCATCTTTGACATGATCTTCAGAAGGCCTGCGTTGATCGCGGCACGATAGCGCTGCATAGCCTCGGTCAAAGTGCCATCAATCAACCCACGCCGCAGGCGGTCGGCAATCGAATCCTGTGCCAGATAAGCGTTTACTGTTGTCGCACCACAGCCGATCAGCACCGCAAAATAATGCGGATCAATACATTCTGCTGCACGCACGTTGATCGAACAGAAGGTGCGCAGACCCTGCTTTGTCAGTCCCGAGTGCACCGCTGAAGTGGCAAGGATCATCGGCATCGGAATACGGTCTTCGGACTGCTGCGCATCCGTCAGAACCAGATGACCGGCACCCGAACGTACTGCGTCTTCGGCTTCGGCACGGATACGCTGGAGCCCTGCACTCAACGATCCAGGACCGGCTTCGAAGGTGCAGTCAATAAACGCCACGCTATCACCGAACTGGCGCACCATTTCGTCGAATTCCGCATTGCCGATAAAGGGGCTGTCCAGCACCAGAATTTCGGTTTGAGAAGAATCCTCGTCCAGCACGTTCTTGAGGTTGCCGAACCGCGTCTTGAGTGACATGACACGACTTTCACGCAGGCTGTCGATTGGCGGGTTGGTGACCTGACTAAAGTTCTGGCGGAAGAAATGCGACAGCGGGCGGTAGGTTTTGGACAAGACCGCAGAGGGGGTATCGTCCCCCATCGAGGCGATCATTTCCTTGCCGTCTTCGGCCATGGGCGCCAGCACCTGTTCCAGCTCTTCGATGCTATATCCGGCGGCGACCTGACGCTTGCGCAGTTCTGCACCTTCAAAAAGCGCCTTTTCAGGAACATTGCGCATCAGATCGTTCAGATCGACAACCTTTTCGACCCAATCGCCAAAGGGCTGGGATGCGGCCAGTTTATCCTTGAGCTCGGTGTCGTGATACAAACGCCCCTCGGCCATATCGACTGCGATCATCTGGCCGGGGCCAAGCGCGCCTTTTTCGACCACGGTGGCTTCGTCCACCGGCACCATACCTACCTCGGACCCTGCCACCAGCAGACCGTCACCCGTGACGACATAACGCAAGGGGCGCAAACCATTGCGGTCCAGACCGCCACAGACCCAGCGACCATCGGTCATGGCAAGCGCTGCGGGGCCATCCCAAGGTTCCATCACGGCGTTGCAATAGCCATACATATCCTGCCACGCTTGTGGCATTTCAACGGCTTGCTGTGACCATGCCTCTGGCACCATCATGGTTTTGGCCATCGGCGCTGTCCGGCCTGCACGGACCAGCACCTCGAACACCGAATCCAAGGCGGCGGAATCCGATGCGCCCGACGGGATGATCGGTTTGATATCTTCAGCCTTTTCCCCGAACGCACCGGATGCCATGCGGATTTCATGGGATTTCATCCAGTTGACGTTGCCTTTGAGCGTGTTGATCTCGCCATTGTGGGCCAACATGCGGAACGGCTGGGCCAGTGACCACTGCGGGAATGTATTGGTCGAATAGCGCTGGTGATAGATCGCAAAGGCGCTTTCAAAGCGTGCATCCATCAGGTCGGGATAGAATTCGGCCACCTGTTCGGCCAGCATCATGCCCTTGTAAATGATCGACCGGCACGAGAAGGAACACAGATAGACGCCAGCGATGCTTGCCGCTGTCGCTGCTTTCTCGATCCGGCGGCGGATGATGTAAAGCTCGCGTTCGAACTGTTCGTCGTTCATGTCCTTTTCACAGCGGATCAGGATTTGCTCGATCTCGGGGCGGGTCGCGTTGGCCTTTTCGCCCAGCACGTCGATGTTCACCGGCACATGGCGCCAGCCATAGATATAGTGGCCCATCCGCAAGACTTCGGATTCCACGAT
>CAYGMX010000564.1:0-1896 GCA_964351055.1 uncultured Loktanella sp.
GCGTTGTTCTGTTCGTTTTTTGCGTTCAGCCGGATGATGGCAATCGAGGAAGGCCGGAGCGAAAAGCGTTGGGATGGCTTTGTTTGCATGACTGCCGTGATCAATACGATGGTCGTGTTCCTGTACTGGCGGCTTTATTTTGCTGATCCGACTTCGGTGACACCGGATGGTGAGCTGGCGGCGTGGCATCTGGAGATTTACCTGCATCTGGTTGGTCCTTTCTTGCAGGTGATCGACACGATTTTCATCCATCGCAGCTATCGCAAACTGGGCGCGGCTTTTGGCTGGCTGATCGGGGTGATCGGGGTCTATGTGCTTTGGGCTGAACTTGTGGTGCAACCGCTGAACAACAGCCCCGCAGGGACGGTGACAAGCGGCTTGCCATACCGGTTTTTGAACAATCTGGAATTGCCAGACCGGATCGGTTTTTATGCGACTAATCTGGCCGTGGGCATTGTGCTCTTGCTTGTCTACGCAGGAATCGCCTGGGCCTTCAGGCGCCGATTTCCTGCGCCAGTAGTGCTTTGAGCCCCGCGCGGTAATCGGGATAAAGCAACGTGACGCCCAGTTCATCCTTGATCCTGTCGTTCCGGACCTTCTTGCTTTCGGCATAAAAGCTGCGGGCCATCGGGGTCATCTCGGCGGTCTCGAAATCGACAGCCTCGGGAATGGGCAGGCCAAGCAGTTCGGCGGCATAGGCGATCACATCCTCGGGCGGGGCGGGGTCGTCATCGCAAAGGTTGTAGATTGCGCCAGGGCTCGGTCGCTTGATCGACGCAGCAAGCACGCGCGCAATATCAGCAACATGGATGCGGCTGAACACCTGCCCCTGTTTGATGATCCGGCGGGCCGTTCCGTTGCGGACCTTGGCAAAAGGCCCTCGCCCGGGGCCATAGATGCCGGCCAACCGAAAAATATGCAGCGGCAGATCAGTGATCGCTGACCAAGCCGCCTCGGCTTCGACCCGCGCGATGCCGCGTGCGGTCGCAGGGGTCAGGGCGGTCTTTTCATCCACCCAATCGCCCTGATGATCGCCATATACGCCTGTGGTGGAAAGATAACCCACCCATTCGAATTGCCCCGCCCGCTTTGCGATCTCTTCGTCAAGCGCAGCCAGAACCGGATCACCGTTCTCATCAGGGGCGGCAGAAACCAGCAGGTGCGTGGCCGCATCCAAGGCCGGGATCATATCCGCGCCAGGCCAGAGGCGCGGTTCGATCCCTTCGCTCATCAGGCGGGGGGCCTTGTCCTCGGATCGTGTTGTGCCAATGATCCGCCAGTCTTGCGGCAACAGGATACGGGACAGCGCGCGCGCGCTGTAACCGTGTCCGAATGAAAGAAGCGTTCGTGTCATAACCTTCTGGTGCCGTAACCTGCGCCCCGGCGCAAGCCTCAGCGCGGGCCGAGAGTGCAGGATGCCTCCGGCGGGGATATTTTTGGCCAAAAGAAATTGGGGTTTTATTAACTTTGATGGTGCAAACTTATCTGGCGGTACAGGCGGGGACGCCGATGACCGCGCCATGAGAAGCCCCTTTTCATCGCGATAGATGGAAAGGGGTTATCGGCTTCTTTTGGCCGAAAATATCCTCGCCGAAGGCATAGAATCTTTTCAGGAACAAACCGGCCAAAGAATCAACTGGCGTAGTTTGATCCTTCATCATCAAGCAGCGCCTTGAGTTCGGCCAGATGCCGCGCGTCCTGTTCGGGATAACCCTCCAGTTCCTGCGCTGTCTTTTCCGCGATATCATCCGGCAGCACGCGCAGGTCCATGCCGGTTTGCAGTGCGCGCATATAGGTTTCGACGGCACGTTCAAAATAATACATCCGGTTGAACGTTTCCGCGACAGTTTCGCCGATCACCAGAACACCGTGATTGCCCATGATCATGACCCGTTT
>CAYGMX010000565.1:0-1894 GCA_964351055.1 uncultured Loktanella sp.
CATTGCATCACGGCGGTGGCGTCGGCATGGGGTTTTCGCAGCATTCGGGCATGGTGATCTGTTGTGATGGAACCGCAGATGCGGATCGCCGGATCGCTAATGTGCTGTGGAATGATCCCGCAACCGGAGTGATGCGCCATGCCGATGCGGGATACGCGGATGCACTTGCCTGCGCGCGCGAAAACGGTCTGAACCTGCCGGGAATTCTGGGGCGTCGATAACCGGTGCGCAGGCAGGTATGCGGGTCAGACCTTGACCTGATCGGCAAGCTCTTGCAGGAACCTGCCGGTTTGGTCGGGCGTGATTAACGTCGCGCGCACAAGTTGATCGAACCGTCTGACGAAGGTGTTGATATCACTGCGGGTGGTGGTGACGAGATAAGCATCGCCGATGTACAAAGCCACGCGTTGTTTGCCGAAAACCGTGAAAGGCGCCGAATAGATCTTGCTGCCGTCATACAGATGCAGCCGGAGCGCTGGAAAATTCTTGCTGTATTCCTGCGCCATATGCGCCAGTTGGCGGGCGCAAAGGGCCGGATCAGTATCGCGCCACAGGCCGGTCTGTTGCGCGAGATCCTGCAAGGTCTGGATCGGCATTGCGATTTCGACATCCATATCGCCGAGGATCATGCCATCGAGCATGTTTTCAAGACCGCCGCCGCGGATATCCTGTTCGGTTTGTGTCCCGTCGGTCTGGCTTGACCGCATGCTCATCATGTCCGGCAGCGTTGACGGGACATAGCGCAGCTTTTGCCCTTCGGCCTCGGCGCGCCAGCGGTCGAGTGGCGCAATTTCGCCCGGCGCGGGCTGTTCGATTTCAAGACTGGGCGCGACAGGCTTGCGACCTGTCGGTGCATTATCAAGACCAAGCAACCAGTCCACCGTCACGCCCCGCGCGCTGGCGATACGGCGCAAGGCCTCGGCGCGGGGAAGCCTATCAAGTTTGGGGTCGAGAAACTGGCTGAGCGCAGAGCGGTCCAGTCCGGTATCGCGCAGGAAATCGGCCGTAGGCCCATGTTCCTTTTCCAGCAAGGCGACAAGGCGGGTGCGGAACACCGCTGAGAGGTCTCTTTTATCCATGATGTATTTTCATGAATTTTTTGTGTTTATGCAACAAAATTACGAAACAGTTGTATTTTCTCAAATCTGCTCACACGTTCACTGTCTTGCATGATCCCTGTCCGCGTTGGACTCTATGTTGCGAAGAAACATGGGAAAAAACGGATCATGGCCTCGAAACTGGCTGATGCAGGCACGACTGGAAAACGGCAACGGGTGGAATGGCCCACGCTCTTTGTCGCGGCTCTTTGCTATACCGGCGTTGCCTTGGTGCTTTTTGGCTACGGAACGATCGGTGCCCTGCCAGCAACGATCATCCTCGCGCTGTTGATGGCCCTGCATTCATCGTTGCAGCACGAGGTTCTGCATGGGCATCCGTTTCAAAGAAAATGGCTGAATGAACTTCTGGTGCTCTTACCGGTGGGCCTGTTCGTTCCCTACCAGAGGTTTCGCGACCTGCACCTGCTGCACCATTTTGACCCGAACCTCACCGATCCCTATGACGATCCCGAAAGCAACTATGTCGATCCCGTCCAGTGGGCAGCGATGCCATGGCTGTTCAAGGTGATGCTGCGTTGGAACAATACGCTGTCGGGGCGTATGCTGATCGGACCGGTCGTGGGGCTGAGCAGTTTTTATCTTGCCGAAGCTCGCGCCTTGCAGCGCGGGGACATGGCGATCCTGCGGGTGTATGTGCTCCATGCGGCAGGGGTGGCGGTTGTGCTGCTTGTTGTGGCGCAATGGATGCCGCTTCCGGTCTATTTGCTGGCGGCCTATCTGGGGATGTCCATCCTGAAGGTGCGCACATTTCTGGAGCACCGTGCGCATGAAACGGT
>CAYGMX010000566.1:0-1892 GCA_964351055.1 uncultured Loktanella sp.
GCCCACAGGGTCGCCCGATGCCGATGCGCGATGCCGAAGTGCAGGCCATCCTTGGCCGCGTACAAGAAGGCGAGGACGCGCCGCGCACGCTCATCCACTTCGAGATTGGCGAGAAAGTCAAAGTCAACGATGGACCCTTCGAAGACTTCGACGGCATGGTTGAAGAGGTCGACGAGGACAACCAGCGCCTCAAGGTCACTGTGTCGATCTTTGGCCGTGCAACGCCGGTCGAACTTGAATTCACACAAGTGTCAAAACAGTAAATTCATGGCAAAGACGAAAAAACGGGAGCGCAGCGCGCTCCCCTTTTTGTTTGGCGGCGGCTGTCCCTGACTAGGCGAAAGCCACGACAACCTGACCGGCGCCGCCTTCCAGCGTATATTCCGGAATAGCCAGATACTCGCCCTCTGATGCACCTGAGACGCCAAGACCAGTGGCATCATAGACAGAGGAATGCCGCGCACCACGATCCGTGCAGGCAAAAGGTGCGGCGGGGTCGCCGGTCAGCCCGATGGCCTTGCCGCGATGGGTGCAAAGCAGGTTCACCACGAAATACTCTGCGTTCTGGACCGTGCCGTCACGATCATTGGCTGTACCAAAGGCCACTTGTTCGGCCGTGCGCCGATGTACGGCAATGTATTGTGTCATGCCCGTCGCAGAAAAAGCAGCGTCATCTGTTGGCCTTGCAATTACGGCTACTTCGCCTGGCTGCAAGTCGCTCACATCAACTTGGGCAGGACCCGCGGGCGCGCTGATCAAGCGGTCCTCGCCAATGGGGCGGTCGTCGGGGATACCGGCCCATGCCGTATTGATATCGGTCTGGGCGTTCAGCAGAGCGGGGCAAAGCAGAACAGCGCTGCCCGAGAGCGTGGCGATTACATTGCGACGTGTCATCTTGTGCATGAATTATTCCTTCCTGAAGCTAAGTGTCATGTGTGACGTTGTGGTATCTTTGTCCCAAAGGCGGTGCTTGAGAACGGCGGCGATATGCAGCGCGACCAATGCCAAAAGCACCCATTTCAGCGCAAAATGCGCTTCCAGAAACAGCTCTCCGGTGTCTGACCTTGCAAAGACCTGACCGACTGGAGCCACGAGCAAGGGATCACGCAGACCCGATGCGGCGACATAACCCGTGACCGCATAAGCGATCATGCAAAAGTAAAGGCCGCCATGCACGACACGGGCGATGAGTTCCTCAACAGCCGAATGCTGCTTTGCATCGGCAACAACCGGTCGGGTCAATCGCGCGATAATGCGCGCTGCCAGCACGACGACAAAAATCTGTCCTGCAATCTGGTGTAACCCCATGCTGCCGGTTTCGATCCAGTCATAGGTATAGGCCAGCCCTGACAAGACCATCACGACGAGAATCGCGAAGGTCATCCAGTGATAACTGATCTGAGCATTTGAATATTTCATGCCAGCGCCTCGTTGCCTGTGGGCAGAGATAGCGCCTTTGCGGGGAAGGCAATTCGCGGCACACGAAGTTGTGTGCGGGGCGCCCGGGTACTTCGGCAACTCATTCTGCCGTACTTGAGGCTGGTTGCGTTGAAAAGCTCTTGCAAAAAAGGGAATTCCCCTCTAGGTGCACGGCTTGTCGTTCCATGGGGCGACATTCATGTGGGAGGCGAGGCGCACGCGTGCACCAGACCGGACCACACAACGAAAAGCCCTGCGGTCGCGACCAAGGGGCGTTGGATTAGGAGAAGGCCAATGGCCAAGAAAGTTATGGGTACGCTCAAGCTGCAGGTTCCTGCGGGCAAAGCAAACCCTTCCCCACCAGTGGGTCCTGCGCTGGGTCAGCGCGGCATCAACATCATGGAATTCACCAAAGCCTTCAACGCGAAGACCGCCGAGATGGAACCAGGTGCACCTTGCCCCACCGTGATCAC
>CAYGMX010000567.1:0-1882 GCA_964351055.1 uncultured Loktanella sp.
GACCTGAAATATGCCGAGGATGACTCCGAAAAGGCGCTTTTCGCGGCCCTTGATGCTGCGGATGCAAAGATCGCACCGGCGATGAAATCAGAGGATTTCAGCACCGCAATGACCGCTATGGCGGCACTTCGTGGGCCGATTGATGCATTTTTCACCGCTGTGCAGGTCAACGACGAACGACAGGTTGTGCGCCGCAACAGGCTTAACCTGTTGTCGCGTATCAGGAATATCTGCCTCAGCGTTGCCGACCTGACCAAAATCGAAGGCTAGGCTAAAAACTGTAAACTATTATGTACATGTAACGGCTTTCTCTTCTATGCTGCAACTGAACAATAGATCGGTGCCGCAGTGCAGCAACAGACGCATATCAGTCCGCTGACCCTTATCACCCCCACCGCCGCGATGTCCGCGGCGGTGCATGGGGGGCGTGCGAAGTGTCTGCAACGGCTGATCCGTCTGGATATGCCAGTTCCCGTCACCGTGGCACTGTCGTTCGACGCGGTGCATCAGGCCGCCTTGGGCAACCTGCCGGATATGGAGGCTTTGCTGGCCCCTTTTGGTCCGGCGCCGCTTTTGTCTGTGCGCCCCTCAAGCCAAGACCCTGATTGGGGCGGGCCGGGTGCGATCTTGAATGTGGGCATGAACGACGCGCGGCTGGCTGAATTGACAGGGCGAATCGGGGTGGAACCTGCGACCAAGCTTTACCTGCGCTTTGTGCAATCCTACGCGATCCATGTGGCGCGGCTGGACCCTGATGAATTCTATCTGCCTGATGTAGCCGATGCCGGCAGCCTCAAGGTAATGCTGGATACGTTCGAGTTTGAAACCGACACGCCCTTTCCACAAGACCCCGCCGTGCAACTGGCCGAAGTGCTGCGGTCGATGGCGCGCGCATGGGACGGCACCACCGCACGATTATTGCGGCAGGCCAAGGGCGCACCTGCGGATGCGGGCCTTGGGTTGGTGGTGCAGGCGATGGCCTTGGGCGCAGGGCAGGGCGAATGCGGGCAGGGGGTCATGCAATTTGTCGATCCCGTGTCGGGTAATCCCAAAATCATCGGGCGCTACGTAAGTTCCGGCCAGATGCAAGGGCGCGATGTGGCCCCCGACACCGACGGCGCGATCTATCTGACCCGCGACCCGCGCGGCCCGTCATTGGAAGACATGTGCCCCGCGCAATATGCGCAGCTTGTGTCCTATGGCGATCTGTGCCGCCGCCGTCTGCGTGAAGAGATGGAGATCAAGTTCACCTTGCAAGATGGCGCCTTGCAAATTCTGGATGCGGTCCGCGTGCAGCGGTCATCGCGGGCCGGTGTCAGGATCGCTGTGGCCTTGGCAGAAGACGGGAGCATCCCCCGTGAAGAGGCGGTGATGCGAGTCAAACCCGCTGCCCTTTCGGAATTGCTGCACCGGCAGGTCGACCCAAGGGCGGCGCGCGATATCATTGTGGGCGGCATTGCCGCCAGTCCGGGGGCCGCGTCCGGCCGGATCGTGCTGACCGCACAAGAGGCACAGGCAAGTGCGGCGCGTGGTGAGGCCTGCGTCCTCGTGCGTCGCGAAACCACGCCAGAAGATATTCGCGGCATGCATGCGGCCCAAGCCGTTCTGACCATGCGCGGCGGTGTCACGAGCCATGCCGCCGTGATTGGACGTGGTCTTGGGTTGCCCTGTGTTGTCGGCGCGTCCGACCTGTCGATCGACCGCAAGAACAGCCGGATCGTTGCCCCCGACGGGCGCATCTTCAAGGCGGGCGAGGTGATCACGGTGGATGGCACCACCGGTCAGGTGCTTGCCGGTGAACCCCCCATGCTGGAAGCAGCACTTGATGGTGCCTTTCAGACCTTGCTGGAATGGGCCGATGAATTCCGCGATATCGGCGTGC
>CAYGMX010000568.1:0-1879 GCA_964351055.1 uncultured Loktanella sp.
CATGTGTTTGCGCGGCTCGGTCTGCATCTATCAGGGCGAAGAATTGGGGCTGCCAGAGGCCGATGTCGCCTTCGAAGACCTGCAAGACCCCTATGGCATCGAATTCTGGCCAGAGTTCAAGGGCCGCGACGGGTGCCGGACACCGATGGTCTGGGAAACCAACAACCAGAATGGCGGGTTCTCGGCCGGACGGCCATGGCTTCCGGTTGCGTCCGAACATCTTGGGCTGTCTGTGGCCGCGCAAGAGGAAGAACCGGGCGCGCTTTTGCACCATTATCGCAAGGCGATTTCCTTCCGGCATTCGCATCCGGCGCTGAGCGTTGGCGAACATGACGGACTGCGTGCGGCCGGTGATGTGGTCTATTTCACCCGGACTGCGGGTGCCCAGACGATCTTTTGTGCATTCAATGTGAGCGAAACACCATCCGATTTCGATTTGCCTGCCGGTGACTGGACCCCGATCGGGGCCGAGTTGGGCAGCGCACATACATCCGCAGACGGGAGACTGCACCTTGGGCCTTGGCAAGTTTGCCTCGCGCTGAAGTCATAATTTCTAGGGAGTGAGACATGGCTGATCTGAAACTAACGGACGTTGCCAAGACCTATGGCGGCACAGTTGATGTTCTCAAGAACATCAATCTGGACATCAAGAAGGGTGAGCTGATTGTCTTCGTCGGCCCTTCGGGTTGCGGCAAGTCCACGCTCTTGCGGATGATTGCCGGTCTCGAAAAGATCACCGGCGGTGAATTGCAGATCGACGGTCAGGTGGTCAACGATGTGCCCCCCGCCCAGCGTGGCATTGCAATGGTGTTTCAGTCCTATGCGCTTTACCCCCATATGACCGTCAGGGATAACATGTCCTTCGCGCTCAAGCTGGCCAAGAAAACACCTGCCGAGATTGACGAAGCCGTCAACCGCGCTGCAAAGATCCTGCAACTGGACGACTATCTGGACCGTTTGCCCAAAGCATTGTCCGGTGGTCAGCGCCAGCGCGTCGCGATCGGCCGGTCCATCGTGCGCGACCCCAAGGTCTATTTGTTTGACGAACCGCTTTCGAACCTAGATGCGGCCTTGCGTGTTGCCACGCGGATCGAGATTTCACAACTCAAGGAATCGATGCCCAACAGCACGATGATCTATGTGACACACGATCAGGTCGAGGCGATGACGCTGGCCACCCGAATTGTGGTGCTGGCGAACAAAGGCATCGCGCAGGTCGGCACACCGCTGGAGCTGTACGAGCGCCCAGAGAATGAATTTGTAGCCCAGTTCATCGGGTCGCCTGCAATGAACTTGCTCGCCGGCGAGATTGTTGAAACCGGTGCGGAAACCACGATCAAGCTGCATGGTGGTGGTTTGGTGAAATCTGCAGTGCCGACCCAAGCCTCTGACAAAGGGTTGAAGGTCAATGTCGGAATCCGCCCCGAGGATATGATCGAGACATCGGGCGAGGATTACGCCTTTGAGGGCAAGGTGAACATCACCGAAGCCTTGGGCGAGGTGACGTTGCTTTATTTCGACAAGGTCGGTGACAATGATGCGGTCATCGGCAAATTGCCCGGTATTCACGCCGACTTGCGCGGCAAATCCGTGCGCATGGCCGCAAGCCCTGACAAGGTGCAGGTCTTCCACAACGGACAATCGCTTTACTATCGCTAGGGCTTTTCCTGCGTCGTTTGAAGATTGTGAGTGTCGCGCCGATGTGATTGCATCGGCGCGATTTCGTTTGGAGACCACGCTTGGAAAACCCGCAGAATACGCTCAAGGCACGGCTACAGGCACGCAAGACCCAATACGGGATATGGCTGTCTTCGGGGGCTGGGATCATGGCAGAGATTGCCGGCAACGCCGGTTTTGACTGGTGCCTGAATGATCCAGA
>CAYGMX010000569.1:0-1876 GCA_964351055.1 uncultured Loktanella sp.
TCAGGCGGCGGATCGGGTCGGGGTAGCTGTCCGCGACGGCGCGCGGGATCGTCAAATAGTGATTTTCCTCCTGACGCAACCAGCCCAGTGAATAGGTCGTGATCAAACCGGTCCGCGGGGCGTCTGACTGGTTGGCCCCCCCCGCATGTACCGTGCTGCCCAGATAGAACAGGACCGAACCGCGCGTCATCGTGGCCTGCGTGATCTGCGTTTCTGTAATGCCAGCGATCTTGCGCAGGTCCTGCGATCCCGGAACGACACGGGTGGCCCCGTTCTGCACCGTGAAATCGGTCAGCGCACACATCGCGGAAAACTGGAACTCGACACCGGAAATACGGATCGGATAGAAATCATCATCGCGATGCAATGTCTGCGCCTTTTCGTCGGGATGGATTTCAATCGCGGTGGATGACCCAATCCGGTAGGTCTTACAGTGCCGCTTGAGCACACGTTCAGCCACACCGATCACCAGCGGATGGGCCAGAATATCCGCTGAAGCGCGGCTGATGCCCAAAATGCCGCTTAACCGCCGCGTCTTGTAGCCGTTGAAATCGTTCGCGAACTTATGCCCTTGTTCGGCAAAGGGCGCTTTGAAATCGGCGAGCACCTGATCCAGTACTTCGGAGGGTATCGCATTTTCCACAATCACCCCGCCTTGTTCCAGCAAGGTGGCGGCGACAGTGTCGGCATCATTTGAAAGGCGTGCAATCTCAGGCATCGTAATCCTCGCTCAGTTTTTCAAGCCCTTTCTCCATGATATCGAACATCTCGTCGATCTGGGCTTTGGTGATGATCAAAGGGGGTGAAAACACGGCCATGTTTCCGAACGGGCGCAGCAACAGGCCCATGTCTTCGCAGGCATCGTCAAGCTTCTGTCCGAACTTCAGATATGCATCATAGGTTTTGTGTTCGAGGTCGGGGCGGCACTCGATGCACCCCAAAAGACCTGCACCGCGCGCGTCACCCACAATGTCGAATGTTTCCCCGATCCGGCGCAAACGGTCTTGGAAATGCGGGGCAACGCGCTGCACGTGTCCCAGAATATCCTCACGTTCCATGATCTCGATATTCTTGAGCGCTGCGGCACAGCAGACCGGATGGCCTGAATAGGTATAGCCGTTGTAAAATACATCGGTGCCATCGGCATCGGCGATGCGCGCCATCAATGCGTCCGAGAAGATGCACGCGCCCAGCGGCAGATATCCCGAGGTCAGGCCCTTTGCGCAGGTGATGATATCGGGCACGATGTCAAAGACCGCTTCCGAGGCAAACCAATGCCCCAAACGGCCAAACCCCGTGACCACCTCGTCGGAAATGTAAAGGATGTCGTGTTTGCGACAAATCTCGCGGGTGCGTTTGTGATAGCCAGGCGGCGGCACAATCACGCCCCCCGAACACAGGATCGGCTCTGCGATGAAGGCACCCACCTTGTCGGGGCCAACGGTTGTGATCATGTGTTCAAGATCGGCTACTTTCGCGTCGCACCACGCCTCCATGCTTGTGCCTCCGGGGCGGTGGTAGGGGTTCACGTCAGGCAGGAAGCGGACGATATCGGCGTTGTCGAACTTGGTATTGAAGCGTTCCTTGCCTGTCACCGTCGAGGCCAGATAGGTCGATCCGTGATACCCTTTTTCACGCGCAATCACGATTTTTTTGTCCGGTCGGCCCAAACGGTTGTTCAAGAACTGCATGACACGCAACGCCGTATCGACAGCGGTTGACCCGCCGGTCGTGAAATGGACCGTGTTCAGGTCGCCCGGTGTCATTTCCGCTATCTTCTTGGCAAGGATCGCTGCGGGCTGTGTGGTAAATGACCATGGCGAGGCGTAGGGCATCTCCATCACCTGTTTGCCAATCGCTTCGGCCATTTCTGCGC
>CAYGMX010000570.1:0-1874 GCA_964351055.1 uncultured Loktanella sp.
CCCCAATAAAATCTTAAAGGAAATCAATATGCTATCAATCGGTCTTTTGGGATGCGGCAGAATTGGCCAAGTCCATGCCAACAGCCTGTCCAAGATCAAATCCGCGCGGCTGGTCGCTGTGGCGGATGCTGTCCCTGCCGCGGCAGAACAACTGGCCGCGCTGCACGGTGCCGAAGTGCGTGATGCCGATGCCATTATCGCAGCCACAGATATCGACGCGGTCATCATCGCCACCCCGACAACCCTGCATTTCGACCAGATTCATGCGCTGGCCGCTGCCGGCAAAGCGATCTTTTGCGAAAAGCCGATTGATTTGTCTTCTGAACGGGCCGCCCAGTGCCAAAGTGCGGTCGCGGCGGCTGGCGTTGCCTTCTTTACCGCATTCAACCGCCGCTTTGACCCCAGCTTTGCCCATCTCAAGGCGCAGCTCGCCGCCGGTGCCATCGGTGCGACCGAGATGATTGTGATTACCTCACGCGATCCCGCGCCGCCGCCAGCCAGCTATATCGCCCAGTCAGGCGGGCTTTTTCGCGACATGATGATCCACGATCTGGATATGGCGCGTTTCCTGCTGGAAGAAGACCCGATCGAGGTTTTTGCGACCGGATCATGCCTTGTCGATCCTGAAATTGGTGCTGCGGGCGATGTGGATACGGCCGCGGTCACTCTCAAGACAGCTTCGGGCAAGATCGCCCTGATCAACAATTCGCGCCGCGCCACCTATGGCTATGACCAGCGGATCGAGGTCCACGGGTCCGAAGGCATGTTGCGGGCCGCAAACATGCTGGAAAACCTCGTGGAACAGGCGGGCACGCAGGGCTTTACCGCAGCCCCGAACAAGCATTTTTTCCTCGAACGCTATGAGGCCGCCTATCTTGCCGAAATGACGGCCTTTATCGCCGCGATTGCGGCAGGCACATCACCGCAACCTTCCGTCGCTGATGGTGTCGCGGCGCAACGGCTTGCAGATGCCGCAACCGAATCCCTGCGGATCGGTGCGCCGGTCAGACTGGCTTAGTCGCAGGTTGTGAAAAAGCTGCCGGCCTACAGCTTGTAGGCTGGCAACATCTGGAAAGCGTTTTTCAGGGCATCGCCCCAGCCTTGTGAAATCGCCTGATAGACGGTGTCGTTTTCTTCGATCCGGCGGCTGACGCCCTGCTTGAAACTATCGACCTCATAGACTTGAAGATCGAAAGGCAAGCCTACGGAAAGGTTCGATTTTACTGTTGAATCAAATGACACCAGAAGCAGTTTGAGCGCCTCTTCAAAGCTCATCTTAGGGTCATAGGCACGCACCAGAATGGGCTTACCGTATTTGGTCTCGCCGATCTGGAAAAACGGTGTGTCATCGGTAATTTCGATGAAATTGCCTTGCGGATAGACCAGAAAGATTGTGGGTTTCCCGCCTTTGATCTGGCCACCTACGATCACCGATGCCGAGAATTGGTCTTTGGCGTTCTGTCCTGCATCCGCAGTTTCACCGATCACTTCTTTCAAAGTGGCCCCGACCAGACGCGCGACCTGAAACATTGTTGTTTCACGCAAGATACTTGGGTTGCGTTCTTCAACCGTTTTTGAGCGTTCCTCCAACAGGCTGATCATCGCCTGCGTCGTGGCAAGGTTGCCCGCTGTCATGATCGTGATCATACGGTCCCCCGGCACATGCCAGCTGAACATCTTCTTGCTGGTGGCAAAGTTGTCGACACCCGCGCTGGTGCGCGTATCGGCCATAAAAACGAGGCCCTGATCAAGCCGTAAACCGATGCAGTAAGTCATGCTTTTTTACCTGCGAATTGAACTGCGATATGCTTACTGCTGAACCTGCAAGGATACAATCATATGCTCGTTCGAACTGCCCATCCGCATGCCTTCTG
>CAYGMX010000571.1:0-1874 GCA_964351055.1 uncultured Loktanella sp.
CACATCCAGCTTGGCGAAAACTTTGTCTATACCCGCCGCGAACCGGTGGGCCTTTGCGTTGGCATCGGTGCATGGAACTACCCCACGCAAATCGCCTGCTGGAAGGCGGCACCGGCGCTTGCCTGCGGCAATACGATGGTGTTCAAACCATCCGAAACCACACCACTTTGTGCGCTGAAAGTCGCGGAAATCCTGCACGAGGCCGGCGCACCTGCGGGGGTCTACAACGTCATTCAGGGGTATGGCGCTGTCGGTGCTTCGTTGATCACCGATACGCGCGTGGACAAGGTATCGCTGACCGGATCGGTGCCCACAGGCCGCAAGGTCTATGCTGCCGCCGCCGAAGGTATCCGGCACGTCACAATGGAACTTGGCGGAAAATCCCCCTTGGTCATCTTTGACGACGCCAATCTGGAAAACGCTGTATCGGGTGCGATCTTGGGCAACTTCTATTCATCCGGTCAGGTCTGCTCCAACGGCACCCGCGTTTTTGTGCAATCGGGGATCAAGGAGGCGTTTCTGGCGCGGCTGACCGAACGCCTTAAGGGTGTGAACATGGGTGATCCGCAGGACCCGCAGGTCAACTATGGCCCGATGGTTTCGAAAAAGCAGTTGGGCATCGTCGAAGGCTTCATTGCCAAAGGCATCGCCGAAGGTGCGCGGCTTATTGCAGGTGGCAAGCGCGTGGATCGCGCCGGTTTCTACCTTGAACCGACCGTCTTTGCCGATGTGACCGACGATATGACCATCGCCCGCGAGGAAATTTTTGGCCCCGTCATGTCGGTACTGGATTTCGAGACCGAACAAGAGGCGCTGGCGCGGGCCAATGACACCGAATACGGCCTGTCCGCCGGTGTGTTCACCGCCGATCTGACCCGCGCACACCGCATGGTGGCGGGATTCGAGGCCGGCACCTGCTATATTAACACCTATAACGACGCACCGGTCGAGGCCCCCTTTGGCGGATCGAAACTGTCAGGCGTCGGCCGCGAAAATTCCAAAGCCGCGATCGCGCATTACAGCCAGATCAAAGGTGTCTTTGTCCGTATGGGCGATCTGGAGGCACCTTTCTAAATGAATGCTGATTACGTCATCGTCGGCGCGGGCTCTGCGGGCTGCGCGATTGCCTACCGTCTGGCCGAGGCGGGCAAGCAGGTGCTGATCATCGAACATGGCGGGTCCGATCGCGGCCCGTTCATCCAGATGCCTGCCGCCTTGTCCTATCCGATGAACATGAAGATGTATGATTGGGGGATGAAATCCGAACCCGAGCCGCATCTGGGCGGGCGGGAACTGGTCACACCGCGCGGCAAGGTGATCGGCGGGTCATCCTCGATCAACGGAATGATCTATGTGCGCGGCCATGCCTGCGATTTTGACCATTGGGCGGAAAGCGGTGCGCATGGCTGGGCCTATGCGGACGTGCTGCCCTATTTCAAGCGGATGGAACACTGGCATGATGGCGGGCATGGCGGCAACCCCGACTGGCGCGGCACCGATGGCCCGCTGCATGTCACACGCGGCCCCCGCAAAAACCCGCTGACCCGCGCCTTTGTCGAGGCAGGGCGGCAGGCCGGCTATCCTGTCACGGGTGATTATAACGGTGAACAGCAAGAAGGGTTCGGCCCCTTTGATGCGACGATCTACAAGGGCATGCGCTGGTCTGCCGCCAGTGCCTATCTGCGCCCTGCGCTCAAGCGCCCCAACTGCAACATTACCCGCGCCTTTGCCCGCCGGATCGTGATCGAAAACGGGCGCGCAGTCGGGGTCGAGGTCAGCCGCGGCAAAAAGATCGAAGTCATTGCCGCTAATGAAGAGGTCATCGTCGCAGCCTCTTCGCTCAGTTCACCCAAGCTCTTGATGCTGTCGGGGAT
>CAYGMX010000572.1:0-1873 GCA_964351055.1 uncultured Loktanella sp.
ACACCGATCAATCCAACGGATGGCCATCCTGATGGCACTGCTTGGCGGGCTGGTGCTGTCTTTGCTGATTGTGATGGTCTGCCTGAGCGTGGCGGGGCGCGAACTGGGTGATCTGGCCTATAGCGGTGCGCTTGGGGGCTTGGGCACGTGGCTGATCGACAGGGGTGTCGGTCCGATCTTGGGTGATTTCGAACTGGTCGAAGCGGGGGTGGCTTTTGCCATCTTCGCCTTTTTGCCATTGACGCAGTTGAGTGGTGCACATGCACAGGTCGATATCTTTACCAGTGGTCTGGGGCCACGGGCCAACCGTGTGCTTTCGGCATTCTGGAGCCTTGTGATGGCCGCAATCATTCTGCTGATCACTTGGCGGCTTTTTGCGGGGATGCAGGACAAGATCCGCTATAACGAAACCAGCTATCTGATCCAGTTTCCGATATGGTGGGCCTATGCCGCAAGCTTTGCCGCTGCCGTGACAGCCAGCCTTGTCAGCCTCTATTGTGCCGCGATGGACTGCACCGGTCGGCGCAGGCCATGAGTGATCTGGCGCTGGGGTATCTGTCCTTCCCCGTTCTATTGCTATTGATCTTTTTGCGTGCGCCCATCGGGTTGGCGATGCTGTTGTGCGGAATTGGGGGGCTGTGGCTTGCGACAGACGGCACAACCGTGTTCATGGCGCGGCTGAAGTCCGAGGTCTATTCGACCTTTTCCAGCTATAGTCTGTCGATCATCCCGATGTTCCTGCTCATGGGGCAATTTGCAACGCTTTCGGGCATGTCACAATCCTTGTTCAAAGCCGCCGAGGCGTGGCTGGGCCACCGTAAGGGCGGCATGGCCATGTCTGCTGTCGGGGCTTGCGCGGGCTTTGGCGCGATCTGCGGGTCGTCGCTCGCCACAGCTGCCACGATGAGCAAGGTCGCCTTGCCGGAATTGCGCAAATACGGCTATTCGGGCGGGTTTTCCACCGCGACGCTGGCGGCTGGCGGAACCTTGGGTATCCTGATCCCGCCCTCTGTGATCCTTGTGATCTATGCGATCCTCACCGAACAGAACATCGCCACGCTTTTTGCGGCCGCATTCATTCCCGGGATCATGGCCGCTGTGGGTTATATGCTGACGATTGCGCTTTATGTGCGCATCTATCCCGATCAGGCAGGCACCAAGGTGCGCGTGCCCTATGCGGCGCGGGCCAAGGCGCTGGTGGCGGTCTGGCCTGTTTTGGTCATCTTCGGGCTTGTGGTGGGCGGCATCTACCAAGGCTGGTTCACCCCCACGGAAGGGGCCGCAGTCGGTGCGCTTGGCACCGGTCTGATCGCGCTTTTCGCAGGCTCGCTGAACTGGGGCGTCCTGCGCGACAGCATCATGGAAACCGCCACCGGCACCGGCATGATCTTTTTCATCGTGCTGGGCGCGGGGTTCTATAACGGGTTTCTGGCACTGACGCAGGTGCCACAGGAATTGTCGGCTTGGGTCACCGAACAGGGGTTCAGCCCGTGGATGGTCATGGTCCTGATCCTGCTGTTCTATCTTGTACTGGGCTGCCTGATGGACAGCCTGTCGATGATCCTGCTGACGGTGCCGATCTTCTGGCCGGTTATTTCAGGCCTCGATTTCGGGATGACCACAGAGGAAATCGCCATCTGGTTCGGTATTCTGGTGCTGATCGTGGTCGAGGTCGGGCTGATCACGCCGCCTGTGGGGATGAACCTGTTCATCATCAACAGCATGGACCGGCAAACACCCATGACAGCGACCTATAAGGCCGTACTGTTCTTTGTGGGATCCGATGTGGTGCGGGTCTTCATCCTTTTGATGTTTCCCGCCATCACACTGGTCTTTGTCTAGGCCTGCGGCGTCGGCTGTCCGTCAAACGTGA
>CAYGMX010000573.1:0-1869 GCA_964351055.1 uncultured Loktanella sp.
CAGCCCCACCACCTCGGCCACGCCATCGACATCGGCGGACACGATATGCCCGCCGAGTTCGTCACCCACTTTCAGCGCCCGTTCCAAATTCAGCCGTTTGCCGACCGACCAGGCACCAACATTGGTCGCCCCCACGGTTTCGGCCGACATTTCGACGTCAAACCAGTTCCGCGGCGCGTTCCCCAGCGCGATGACAGTCAGGCACACCCCGTCACAGGCAATCGAGGCCCCGATGTCGATGCCGGCCACGTCATAGCCTGTGCCGATCCTTGCACGCATGTCGCCGCGTTGCTCCAGCTCCAGTACGCGACCAATATCTGTGACAATCCCTGTGAACATGGCGTGGGTCCTTATCTCTGTTTGTCCTGACCTAGCCCTTCGCAGGCCACCGGGCAAGACGGCTCCCTTGTCACTTGGTCATATTCGGGTCAGGAATGGGGACTGGACGCTTCTTAACCATCCGATGCTAGACTATTTCAATGACCACAGCAAAATCATTCCTTTTCCTGCAAGGCCCGCACGGACCTTTCTTTCACCAGCTGGGGCGCATGTTGCGCAAGGCGGGTGCAACCGTCTGGCGCGTGGGCTTTAATGCGGGCGATGCGGCCTTTTGGGGGCGCAGCCCCGGCTATATTCCTTTCGAGGGTGATCTGGCGGACTGGCCTGACAGGCTTGCTGCTGTGCTGCGCAACCACCGGATCACAGACATTGTACTTTATGGCGATACCCGACCGAACCATGCCGAAGCGGTACGGCAGGCCAAGGCCGCAGGGCTGCGCGTGCATGTGTTCGAGGAAGGCTATCTGCGGCCCTACTGGGTCACATACGAACGCGGCGGCAGCAACGGGCACTCGCGTCTGATGGATTTTTCGGTCGCGGACATGCAGGACCGGCTGGCCCGGTCCGACATCGACATGCCCACGCCGCCTGCGCAATGGGGGGATATGCGCCAGCACATCTTTTATGGCGCGCTCTACCACTGGTTCGTGATGTTCCGGAACCGACGCTATGCTGGGTTTCGGGCGCACCGTGCCCTGACAGTCAGGCAAGAGGCGCTTCTTTATACCAAGCGGCTGTTCTTGATGCCGCTGCACGCGCTGCACCGGATGTGGGCCACACGCCAGATCAAGGCAGTCGGTTTTCCCTATCATGTCGCCTTGCTCCAGCTTGAACATGATGCCAGCTTTCAGGCCCATTCACCGTTTGATGAAATGTCTGCCTTTATCGCGCTTGTCATCGACGGCTTTGCCGAGGGCGCGCCAACACACCACCATCTGGTGTTCAAGGCGCATCCGCTGGAAAGTGGCCAATCGCCCCTGCGCGCGATGATCCGCGACATGTCCAAATCGCAAGGTATTTATGACCGCGTGCATTACCTTCGCGGCGGCAAACTGGCGCATCTGCTTGCCGAAGCACGGTCGGCGGTCACGGTCAACTCAACCGCTGGCCAGCAGGTCTTGTGGCGAGGCATACCGCTCAAGTCTTTCGGGGATGCCGTTTACAACAAACCTGAATTCATCTCCGACCAACCGCTTCCGGCGTTCTTTGCCAACCCCAAACGGCCCGATGCCAAGGCCTATCGTGAATACAGACAGTTCTTGCTGGAAACCAGTCAGGTGCCGGGCGGCTTTTATTCCGCAAAGGGCCGCAGGCAGCTCTTGCGCCAGCTTGTCGACCAGATGCTGCTTGAGGCTGACCCCTATGATGCCCTATTGGCCAAACCGGCGGCCACATCCGGCGCGTTGCGCGTTGTGAACCACTAGGCGCTGGCGTAGCGTGCACACCATGGACGCGGACAAGCGCAAGAACCTTTTTGTCTACAACGGCGGCTTTCTGACCGAAGGGCGCGTGCGCCGGATCATGGATCTG
>CAYGMX010000574.1:0-1867 GCA_964351055.1 uncultured Loktanella sp.
CGACAGTTTCGCCGATCACCAGAACACCGTGATTGCCCATGATCATGACCCGTTTCTTGCGGTCGGTAAAGAGCGCCGCACAGCGTTCCCCCTCACTTTCAAAGGCCAGCCCGCCATAGCCTTCGTCAATCACGTAGCGGTTGAAAAAAGTGCAACAGTTCTGGTCAATAGGCGGCAGCCGGCTGTCCTTGAGCGAGGCCAGTACTGTCGCAAAGATCGAATGCACATGCATCGCACAGCGCGCATGCGGCACGAGCCTGTGGATGCCCCCATGCAAGCCCCAAGCCGTCGGGTCTGGCGCGTTCGGACCAGACAGTGTTTCAGGATCATTGGCATCCACCACGATCAGATCACTCGCCTTGATCCGGCTGAAATGCATCTGGTTGGGGTTCATCAGGAACCGGGTCCCATCCTCGTTGATGGCGAGACTGAAGTGGTTCGCCACCGCCTCGTGCATGTTCAGCCGCGCCGTCCAGCGAAAGGCGGCTGCCAGATCAACGCGTTCGGCCCAATGGGTCAGATTTTGTGAGTGCTGGTTCATGACGGCTCCTTGGATTTGCCTTTGCGCCACGCTAAGGATGACGCAACATCCCCATCAAAGGAAGTCCGAATATGACATTCAAACCCGCCAAGTGGCCCCGCAAGCTGCGTTCGCAGGAATGGTTCGGGGGGTCGTCAAAGGATGCGATCTATCACCGGTCGTGGATGAAAAACCAAGGTTTGCCGGCGGATTTGCTCGATGGCCGCCCCGTGATCGGTATCTGCAATACGTGGTCGGAACTCACCCCCTGCAATGCGCACCTGCGTGATCTGGCGGAAAAGGTGAAATTCGGCGTCTACGAGGCGGGCGGTTTCCCTGTCGAGTTCCCCGTGTTCTCGCCCGCCGAAAGCAGCCTGCGCCCCACGGCGATGATGTACCGCAACCTGTGCGCGATGGATGTGGAAGAGGCCATTCGCGGCAAATCCATGGACGGTGTTGTGCTGCTGGCGGGCTGTGACAAGACAACCCCCGCCCTGCTGATGGGTGCGGCATCGGTTGACCTGCCTGCGATTGTCGTGTCCGGCGGTCCGATGCTGAACGGTATGTTCCGTGGCGAAAGGGTCGGGTCTGGTACGCATTTGTGGAAATTCTCGGAAGCGGTGCGCGCAGGCGAGATGACGGCAGAAGAATTCGTCGAGGCAGAGGCGTCAATGTCCCGCAGCCCCGGATCATGCAATACGATGGGTACAGCCAGTACGATGGCCTCCATGGCCGAAGCGCTGGGCATGGCGCTCTCGGGCAATGCCGCGATCCCCGCCGTTGACAGCCGCCGCCGCGTGATGGCGCATCTGACCGGCCGGCGGATTGTCGACATGGTCAAGGACGATCTAAAGCCTTCGGACATTATGACCAAAGAGGCGTTCGAAAACGCGATCCGCACAAATGCCGCCATTGGCGGATCAACCAATGCGGTAATCCACCTGCTTGCCATGGCGGGCCGGACCGCAAATGTGAAACTGACGCTGGATGACTGGGACCGGCTGGGGCGCGATGTGCCCACGATTGTGAACCTGATGCCATCGGGCAAATACCTGATGGAAGAATTCTTTTATGCTGGTGGCCTGCCTGTCGTAATCAAGCGGCTGGGCGAGGCGGGGCTGCTGCACAAGGACGCGCTCACCGTCTCTGGCGGAACGCTGTGGGACGAGGTCAAGCACGTCAAGAACTGGAACGAAGATGTAATTCTACCGGTTGAAAAGGCGCTGACCCAGTCAGGCGGTATCGCTGTGCTGCGCGGCAATCTGGCCCCCGGTGGTGCGGTGCTCAAACCTTCTGCCGCGACGCCTGCGCTGATGCAGCACCGCGGGCGCGCCGTGGTGTTCGAAG
>CAYGMX010000575.1:0-1853 GCA_964351055.1 uncultured Loktanella sp.
AACGGTCAGCCCTTTGGGAGAAAGCAAGCAACTGGTCGATCTGGCCTCGATCCACTTGCTTGAAGGGCGGGGGGCCGAGGTCGATCTTGACCCCGCCGTGATCTGGAAGACGCCGCAAGACTGGTCCTCTATCGCGCGCTATGTCGAACCGTGGCTGGGACAGACAGCACAAGAACTGGCCAAGGCCAGCCTGTCCACCTGTTCGGTGATCGACTTTGAAGCGGTGCTGATCGACGGTGCCTTTCCTGCCGATATCCGCAACGAACTGGTCGAGCGTGTCCGCCGCTATCTTGTCACTCAGGATACACGGGGACTGATCCCGCCGCAAATCGAGGCTGGCAGCATCGGCGCCAACGCCCGCGCCATCGGTGCCGCCTGCGGCCCGATCTTTTCGCAATATTTGTTGAATACAAATGTGGGCCTGTCGGTCACATCCTGATCGTCGCTGCCGGGTGCCATGGGTCTGATGCTGGACCGGCAATTAAGCTCTTTCAATATCTGCTGTTTCTTGCTTGTCTGCTGTTGCAGACCAAGAGTTGCAACAGATGAGTGCGCGTGATGCCGACCCCGCTTGATCCCCTTTTTCGCCCCCGCTCGGTTGTCTTTGTGGGGGGAAGCAATCTGGCACCCGCCTTGCGCTATCACCGCGACCTTGGCTTTGCAGGCCAGACATGGGTTGTGAACCCCAAATATCAGGAAGTGGAAGGCTTTGCCTGTGTGCCCTCCATCGACGATTTGCCTAGCGCACCCGATCTTGCCTTTGTAGCGATCCGGCGCGAAGCAGCCATCGCGGCCATCGCCACACTGCGCAACAAAGGGTGCAAAGCGGTCGTCTGCAATGCCGCAGGCTTTGCCGAAACCGGAGCGACAGGCGAGGGTTTACAGGCGCAACTGGTCGCAGCGGCAGGCGATATGGTGATGCTAGGGCCCAATGCCATCGGCGTGGTCAACTATGCCGATCCAATGGCCATGATGATGGATCATTTTGGCGTCCACACCGCCACGCGCGGTGTGGCGATCTGTTCGCAGGGTGGCGGGTTCCTGTGCGATGCTGTGTTCAGTGATCGGGGCTTGGCGATCACCCATATGGTCGGTGGCGGCAATCAGGCGGTGACAGGGCTGGAGCAATGCCTTGATTACCTGCTTGATGATCCGCGCGTGACCGCCGTGGGTCTGTCGTTCGAGGCCTTGCGCGATATTGCAGGGCTGCGCCGTGCTGCGGCCAAGGCTTTGACCCTTGGCAAACCCATCGTTGCGATCAAGTTCGGCAAGACCGAAGCCGGCGCGATGGCTGCCGCCTCGCACACTGCCTCCATGACTGGCGCGGGTGCGGCGTGGGATGCGCTGTTCGACCGTCTGGGCATTGTGTCCACCAGCTCCGAATCCGAATTTTTCGAGACCTTGAAACTGTTTGATTCCGGCCAGATCCCCAAAGGCCGCCGTGTCATGGTGACGGCCGTGTCCGGCGTGATGGGTGTGATGCTGGCAGACCATCTGAGTGCGGCCGGTTTCGAACTGCCGCAACCCACAGGGCCGCGCTATGACCGGTTGCGCGCGGTGCTGCCCGCAATTGCCACACCGTGCAATCCGCAAGATGTGACCATGGCGGCATGGAACAATCTGGACCAGCAGACGGACATCTATTCCGCCCTTCTGGATGAAGGGTACGACATCGCAATGATGATCCAGAACTACCCGCGTGCAGGCATGTGGGATGTGGCCGAATACGAGGCACAAGTCGCCGCCTTGGGTGCGGCCTGTGCGGGCCGCGATGTTGCCGCACTCCAGCTTGCCCCGATGGTCGATTGCTTTCCGGGGCATGCGCGCGACCATACCCAAAGCCTCGGGCTTGC
>CAYGMX010000576.1:0-1853 GCA_964351055.1 uncultured Loktanella sp.
CGCCGCGCGGGTCCCCCCGTCCCCTACCGCGACTGGCCAATGGTGCGCCTTCCTCTGAGATACTGGATCACTTCCTTCTGCAGCGCCCCGCGGGTCTGAACATATAGACTAAGATAGAGCGTTTCATGCGACACGTGCATCGCCTCGTTGCCGGGATATCTGCGCTTAAGCCATCCTGCGATCTGTTGCGGTGACCAGTAGCGTTTGAGTTTTACAACAACCGCCTGGCGCAGGCGACCATTCAACACAAGCTTACACGGCTTCGGCCGCAGGGCCTCATCCCAGGCACGCTTATCGGCTATCGTTGCGCGGTACGAACTGCGCCCACCATTGCGAGCAATCTCCCGGCTGATCGTAGACGCGGCCCGTCCAATTACGTCAGCAATCGCCCGCATCGACAAACCGGCAACAAGCCCGCGTGAGATCTCTTCACGTTCCGCCAGTGTAAGGGCTAGCTTTGAACGTTTGCGAACCGGCGGCCGGATGCCGCCAGTCGCTCTAATCATTCCAGAAAAGGTCGTGTGGAAACGATCAAATGCCCGGCCGATGTCATTCATCGTCTCACCGCGCTTGTATCGATCCCAAATTTCTTCCTTCTGTTCAGCCGTATATTTTATCCGTTTGCGACGTGTCATCTTCAACTCTCCAGTTTCCAATTAAACTAAAGTGTTGCGACGACCCATTGAACTCGCAGTTCGCTATGCGACATTGACTTTCATTAGAGCGTCGTACGAATTGATTGAATCATATTGATTCCCAGCCTCCTCGAACTGTGATTCACAGTTCGAGGAGGTAGTTACTATGGCAAATTTGATTTCGGCTGATCTTCGCAAGCGGATGATGCGCGGTGTTGCGAGCGGCAAGTCGATGCGAGCTGTGGCGCGCCAGTTCGAGGTGGCTCCGTCAACGGCGTCGCGTCTGGTGCATCATGTGGAAGCAACCGGATCGATAGATCCGCGTCCGCATGGCCGCGCGCCCGGGTTCGGCAAACTTGGGCCGCATCGGGATTTTCTGATCGCAGCCGTGACGGCACGGCCTGACATCACGATGCCGCAACTGGCCGCGATCCTGCTGGAAGAACACGGGTTGAAAGTGGCTCCGTCGAGTATCTCCCGTGTGCTGTGCGCACTCGGCTTCACATATAAAAAAAACGCTGCTGGCATCGGAACAAGAACGCGCTGATGTGAAAGCGGCACGGGCCGACTGGAAACACTATCGCCAGCCCGCCATGCAGGCCGAGCCGGGACGCCTTGTGTTCATCGACGAGACGTCAGTGAAGACAAATATGTGCCGCCTGAGGGGACGTTCTTTGCGCGGCACGCGCCTGAAGGCAAGCGCCCCCTTCGGAAAATGGGGCACACAGACCTTCATTGCCGGCTTGCGATGTGATGGGCTTGTTGCACCCTGGATCGTTGAAGGCGCAATAAATGGCGCGGCGTTCGACATCTATGTCGAGACCCAGCTTGCCCCGCGCCTGCAGCCTGGCGACGTCGTGATCCTCGACAACCTCAATGTCCACAAAAGCCCGCGTGCCGCAGAGGCCCTCGCCGCTCGCGGCGCTTGGTTCCTCTTCCTGCCCAAATACTCCCCCGACCTCAACCCGATCGAGATGGCTTTCTCGAAACTGAAAGCTCACTTGCGAGCCGCAGCTGCCCGAAACTTTGACGACATCGTCAAAGCCATCGGCGACATCTGCTCCCTCTTCACGCCCCAAGAATGCTGGAACTTCTTCAAGGCCATGAACTATGTTGCAGAGTAAGCGTACGGCGCTCTAGTTCGACAGGCGCAACCAGGCACGCGCACCTTCGAGCGCAATCTTCACTTCAGCGCTCGAAGGTGCGCGTGCCTGGTTG
>CAYGMX010000577.1:0-1842 GCA_964351055.1 uncultured Loktanella sp.
GCGGCGACAGCGACCAAACGGGGGGCAACCTCGGCCCAAGATTTGATGTGATGTTCCATCCCCAATGGTTTCACCGTTTTCAGGCGGGTTCAAGAGGGGATGAAATGCCAAAATCAAAGTTGGCGTTTGGTCACTCTTGGACGTCAGAGCCTGTCATCGTCACGCTGACACCACCGATCCCTTCGATCACGACTTCGACCTCCATGCCCGGCTTGATCGGGCGGGCACCGATCGAGGTGCCACAAGCGATCAGATCACCGGGATTGAGCGTCATGTCCTGTGACAAAAGGCTGACGATCTGGGGCGGTGTCAGGATCATATCCGAGGCCGGATAGGACTGGCGCTCGCGGCCGTTGACCAGAACCGTAATCGTCAGGTCCTGCCACCGGACGTCAGTTTCGATCACGGGGCCAACGACGCCGAAGCCATCAAAGCTCTTGGCGCGGGTCCATTGCGGAAACGACGGGTCAGCGTTCAGAATATCAAGTGACGTGATATCGTTTACACAGGTATAGCCAAAGATCGCATTCCCAGCCTGTTCGACGGTCAGGTTCTTGCAGGTTTGCCCGATCACGATCCCCAGTTCGCCCTCAAAGACGACACGACCGGCGACAGGCGGAATATCGACTTGGGCACCCGGACCAACGAGAGAGGTATCGGCTTTGAAGAAATAAAGCGGATGGGCAGGGTGCTCCATGCCGCCTTTCTCAGCGGCAGCCTTGTAGTTGTTCCACAGGCCGATGAACTTGCCGGGATGAACAGGGGCAAGCAGCGTCACGTCCGATAGTGCCAGCGGGCCGCCAACCTCGATCTCGGAACCCAATCCGCTGCGCGGATGCATGGCGCCATCCGCAATCACACCTGTGATCATCGTTCCGTCCTGCGATCTGGCTCTGGCCCACTTCATCTTGGCGTCTCCTTGGTTTTCGGTCCTAGCTTTGGTGCACAGATGATCGAAAGGCTAGGGGAAACTGGCGGGCCTGATGCCGCGCTCACGATCAGATCTTGCAGTGGCAATGCGCGGGTTTCTTACATATCGGCGAGTTTCAGCGGCTTTTCATCGGGGTTGAGGCGCACCATGGCCATATTCAATGCCGCTGCGACGGTCACCCAAAGCAGATAGGGCACAAAGGCCAGCCCCGCCCAGAAATCCAGTTGAAAATGGGTGATCGTGCTACCCCGCACCGCAACCCAAAGCCCCGCCATAACAAGAAGTGAGGCTCTCAGGTGGCGCAAACCGAAAAATACCGGCGTCCAGACAGTATTAAATGCAATCTGCATCGCCCAGAAAACCATCGCATAGGCATTGTCGTCCAGCACCGCGACCCGCGCACCGGCAAAGGAGATCAAAAGATAAATAGAAGTCCAAGCAACAGGAAACAGCCAGTTCGGCGGAACCCATGATGGTTTGTTCAGTCCCCTGTACCATGCCCCCGTTGGAAACAGCGCACCGGTCGATCCAGCAGCGAATGCCGCGGCCAAAAATAGAAAAAACAGGAGAACATCCATATCGGGTGCCTTTCAAGGTCCCCTCACTATCTAGGCTGTCGAGCTGTCAGTTCCAATAGCGGCTTCGCGGGCGCGCAATTCGGCAAGCATATTCAGCACCGACAGGGTACGCGCCGGATCAGGCCGCCCAAGGCTGGCTGCATCCACAAGAAATGCGACTTCCGACAATGGGCGGGCATAGATGATCGGGGATTTGATGGTTACCAAGGACCCCGCAGTCCTGATGCCCGCTTGTCCAAGCCAACCCAGTTTCTGCCGCGCGCTGGTGCGGGCGCGCATGGAGACACTGTCATAGCCTTGCCTGCGCAACTGCTTGCCGATGCCGGCATAGAT
>CAYGMX010000578.1:0-1839 GCA_964351055.1 uncultured Loktanella sp.
CCAGCTTAAAGCGCCCCCAAGCCCGCCCTGCCCGCGCGGCAAAGCGTGCGTTCTGGTCGGCAACGGCGTCCGCGTCACTTCCCGATTTGCTTGTCACACCGTGATTGAGCAGCACCGGCAACCGCATTTCTTGCACATCAGAGGCAAATCCCCGATGCGCTGCCGTCAACCCAAAGAAGCCTGCAAACCCGAGGGTCTGAATACGCGGGTCGACACTTTCCAAGGCGCGCCTGAACACCTCAGAGCGCACATCAATGCAGAAAGCGGCCTGAAGCGCGGGGCGTCCTTCTTGTGTCGCCTCCGCAGGGGCGTTCAGCGTTGCAGCCAAGCTCCGCTGGCCAGCAAATTCGGCGGCCGTCTGCAAGGCAGCATCAATCACCTGATCGGTGTTTGGCGCAACAGGGGCTGCATGGGTCGCACAGACCTTTGCCCATTTCGCGGCGATCTGCGGTTTGTATTGCGCATAAAGCGCCTGTTCCAAGATCAACCGGATGGTCAAGACATCTGTCGTTGTTACATCTGTTCCCCCGGCAAGCTCTGCCTGCCACAATCGATACCGCGCCACCTGTGACCAACCTCCCAGTTCCAAAAGAAGCTGGTGAAAATACGTCTGGGATGCTGCGGCTGTCAGGCCAAGCACATCCGCAGCGGCCACCAGTGCATTGCGGGTCTGTGCGGGCGCATTGGCGACTTGCGCAGCAAAGCCTGCAAGACCAGCAATCTCGGCTGTCAGGTCGTGGGTCGCAAACTCGCGCCAAGCGTCATATGCGCCGCGGCCGGGCTTGTGCTGCCACAAGGCTTGGCCTGCATCAAAATAGCCCGCAGCCCAGACGCCGAACCTCTCTTGCACGATGCCGGGCCAGTCGATGCCAGACACTTCGGCTGCCAGATCGGCCACTGTTGCGCATTTGGCGGGCGTTGTGACCGGGGTCTTTGCCGCGTCTTTCAGTGCTGCAATATCCTTTGCGGCTTCCGGAAACTGCGCAAGTGCCGCTGTCAGGTCAACCGCGGATATGGTCCCATCCGCGATCTTGGCCGCATACCATGACCTTGGCATTGTGACGGACGTACCCGCCACCCGCGCCAAAAGTGCGGCGACCTGTGGCAAGGTCTGCTCGGTCTGGCCCAGAAACGGGTTGACCGCGACAGAGGATGACAGGGGCCAAAGAGGCGGGATAGCGCGACCAGCGGCCTCTGCCTTTGCAATCACTTCCAGATGCGCGCCGGAATATCCTGAATATGTATCCGCCTTCATTGTGCCGCTCCTTTGTCAGATGATGTTGTCCGCGCCCAACCGCCCAAAATCCGGTCAGAGATCGCGTTGATGTAAAGCCCGTTAGACAGATGCACCCGCAAGCCCTGCGCCGCCGGATGGTAGGACCACAGCGGCAGGGTGGCCTGTGCAAGGGCCACAAGGCCAAAGCTGACCAGCGCAAGCAGGATCAGCGCCCACTCCAGCGCACCGGCTTGGGGTGTGGCGGGCAATGTCCCCGCGGTCAGCCATTCAGACGCCCGCTGCAACACCAGATAGCTGACCGTGACCGTTGCCGCATAGGCCGCTGTGCGCTGCGTCAGGGCACGCGGGGCAGCATCGGCAAAGCCTTGGGCCAAGAGGTAGGCCACACCGAAGATCAGGATCGCGCCCAGTGCAACGGCCTGTGGCGACTTGCCACCAAAATCAAAGCCAAGGCCAAGGACCGCGTAAACAACAGCATAGATCGCCAGTGCCACCACAAAGGCACGCGTGACGGCCCCCATATCAGGCACCGCGACAGGGCCAGGCTTGCGAATGGCCACAACCCGTTCCACCGCGCCACCCGCCGACAGAAAGGCATGGGC
>CAYGMX010000579.1:0-1836 GCA_964351055.1 uncultured Loktanella sp.
GCCGTGTCGACGGTTGCAAGATTGGCGCTGACCACGCAAAAATCCCGCCTGCTCAGTGCATTGCGCAGCACATCAAGGCCATAGTCAAAGTCGTGGTTGCCAAGGGTCATGGCGTCATAGCCAAGCAGGTTTAGGGCCGCGACCATGGGATGCGGACCTGCGGCTTGCAGGTTGGTGGCAAGATAATCGGCCAGCGGGTTTCCTTGGATCAGATCGCCGGTATCACACAGGATCGTTGTGGTCGCCTTGTCCGCCTGTAACGCGGCGATTGTATCGGCCAGTCCGGTCAGGCCGGAGCTTTCGTCGCGGGTATCCGCAAAATAATCAAAGCCCAAGAGTTGCATGTGCAAATCCGTGGTTTGCAGAATGCGCATTTGCGCTCCAATGGGCGCGCTTTCAGGCAAGGCTGTCGGGTCGCTGTGCATTGCACAACCTTAACGGGAGAAAATGCCAAGTGAAACGGGGGTGCGAGAAGAAATTGAACTTCGCGCCGCGCCGTGTCATTCCAGCGCGATGAGAATTGCTGAAACAGTGACAATCGGTGGATCGGGGCTTGATCGCGGGGCAGAATTGCGCGGCCAGACGGCGGCTTTGAAAGCGCGTCAGGATGCCCGTGCCATCCTTCTTTGGCAGGGCAAGCCGCTCATTCTGGGCGATACCCTTATGCGGGTTGCGCTGGATCATCCTGTGATGGCGGATGCGGCTGCGGATATGGTCTTTCTAGGCATGGAAAACGGCGATCCGGTCTTTGCGGCTGATATGTCCGGCTGGACACCTGAAAATCTCCAGACTGCGACCCTTGACAGTTTTCTTGACCCTTCCGAACAACGCCATCCCAGCCTGCCCGAGGCTGTCTTTGCGGAAATTCGCGCCATCATGACCCGCCTGAGCGCGCGCGATGCCGAATTGGCGGCCACGGCGAAGGCCGTGATGGGCTGGCACCTGTCCCATCGGTTTTGTGCGCGGTGCGGGGCCGAAAGCAGGTTCGCCATGGGCGGCTGGCAACGCGACTGCAATGCCTGTGGCGGCCATCATTTTCCGCGCACCGATCCGGTTGTCATCATGTTGATCACACACCAGAATGCTGTTCTGGTCGGCCGGTCTCCTGGGTGGCCGGAGGGCATGTATTCGCTGCTGGCGGGCTTTGTCGAACCCGGAGAAACCATCGAGGCAGCGGTGCGCCGAGAGGTCTTTGAAGAGGCGGGCGTGCGCGTGGGCGCGGTGACATATCTGGCCAGTCAGCCATGGCCTTTTCCGGCATCATTGATGCTGGGTTGCGCGGGCGAGGCTTTGGGTACAGACCTGACAATCGACCCCAATGAGATCGAAGATGCCTTGTGGGTCTCGCGGGAAGAAATGGCGTTGGCATTCAGCGGAAACCACCCCAAACTGCTGCCGGCACGCAAAGGTGCCATCGCGCATTTCCTGCTCGCGGCTTGGCTTGCTGACCGCCTTGAATAAGCGAAAATTGAAGGATCGAGAGAATGAAGCTGAGCACACATGAGGATATCGAAGCTCCCATTTCATATGTGTTCAGCCGCGTCAGTGATTTTTCGGGTTTCGAGCGGCGGGCCATGCGTCAGGGCGTGGCTGTATCGCGCCGGCAAGAGGGTGAGGTATGTGTCGGCACGTTCTGGGACATCGCATTCAGCTTTCGCGGCCGCGAGCGTCAGGTCATAGCCCAGCTTGTCGCACTGGACCCGCCGCAAATGATGCGGATTGATAGCCAGTCTGATGGTCTTTTGGCACAAACCCAAGTTGAACTGGTTGCCCTTTCCCAGACGCGCACCCGTCTGCTGCTCACAATTGAACTGAGCGCAAAAACACTACCCGCGC
>CAYGMX010000580.1:0-1827 GCA_964351055.1 uncultured Loktanella sp.
TCTCATCGGCGGCAAATTTTCATCGCGCCTTTCAACGATGGACGGGAAACCTGCCAAGTTCGTATCGGCGCAACCGCAAGACAAATGCCTGATTTTGTCACTTTTGGACAATACTCTGTCATCTGATGAGATGGAACGCACTGACATCACCTTCTAGTTTTCCGATCAAAGCCCAATTCCGCGCTTTATCAACTTTTTTGCATCTGTGCGTCCGGTGTTTGGGGCGTTGGCGAGATGTGACAGTGCGTTCTGTCGAAGGAAACTGTGATGTCAGAGAAACTAGCCTCAATTCTAGACGCAGCGCGCGTGCATGCAGCAGATGTGATCACCCCGAATGTGGACGCTTGGAACGCTGCCAAGACATGGCCGCGGGACGCTTCGGACAAGGCCGGTGCGGCGGGTCTGACAGGTCTCTACGCTCCGGAGGAGCTTGGCGGTCAAGGCCTGCCTTTGTCCGAGGGAATTCAGGTCTATGAACAGCTTGGTCTGGGTGATGGGGCCTATGCATTTGCCCTCTCGATGCACAACATTTGCACCTTCGCGGGATGCGGCTATGGCACCGAAGCATTCAAGGAACGCTGGGCACGCGAGTTAACCTCGGGCCGTAAACTGGCAAACTTTGCTTTGACCGAGCCGCAATCAGGCTCGGACCCAATGAAGATGTACACCCGCGCGACCATCAACGGCGATGGCACTTGGACAATCAGCGGTGCGAAGGCTTGGGTCAGCCTCGCGACCGAGGCCGATATCTATTTTACGGTGGTCAAGACCAGTGACGCACCCGGCCACAAAGATATGGCGATGATCGCAATTCCTGCCGATGCTGCGGGGCTCAGCTTTGGCCCGATGTATGACACCCCGTCTTACAATTTCCTGCCAATGTCAGAGATGTATCTCGACAAGGTCGTGGTCTCTGAGGACAATATCATCCTGCCAATCGGCCAAGGGCTGCAAGGGTCCCTTATGGCTATTGATATTGCGCGGGTGTCCATCGCATCAGGCTGCTGTGGGTTGATGCAAGCCGCACTTGATACGGCGCTGTCTTATGCCAAGAACCGCAAGATGTTTGGCGGCCACACGCTTGATCTTGATGGTATCCAATGGATGCTGGGCGAAGTGGCCACCGATCTTGAGGTCTCTAAACTGCTTTACCGCAAAGCTGCCGAAGCGCTCGGAACACCTGAGGGTCCGTTGATGGCGGCCCATGCAAAGCGGTTTGTACCGGATGCCGCAGTCAAGGCTGCCAATACCTGCACGCAGGTCCTCGGAGGCATGGGCTTGCTGCAGCCCTATGGGTTGGATCGCTTGTCGCGCCTTGCACAGATGCTACGGATCGTGGACGGCACGACAGAAATCAGCCGCGTTGTTATCGGGCGAGCCCTGCAAAAACGTGCGGCGGGCTTGCCCGATCTGCCGGTGCCAAAAGGGTTTGGTGAGACAGATGCAACCGCAGGACCAGTAGCGGCCGAATAACCGGAACGCGCGGGTGACGCTGCTGGCGCAATAAGCAATGCGGTGCCCTATGGCCAAGGCAACACCCGTTTTTGGCAGTCGCGCCTTTTTCCGGCGATCATGGTCCTTATGGTCCCGTATGGCCCACCCAGAACCTGCGGCGCTTTTTTATAGGGCGCAGACTGCTTGCGGTTTCACGTTGCCACAGTGTTTGAAGCCTGTAACGTGAGGTGCTCAAGGATAAGGACCATGCGGTTTATTCCAGTAAGTGAACGCCGGACGTCGCGATTTCGCAATACACCGGAATTCGATCGGGTTTAACGGACCACAGCGAGGTAATTCTATGTCTTCGAAAATCGTTTGGATTCTTCTGCA
>CAYGMX010000581.1:0-1825 GCA_964351055.1 uncultured Loktanella sp.
ACCTGATGGACACCAAAGGCGCGATGCGCGCTGATGGTAAACCCTATGTCGAAGAGGCCGCCACCGCCCAAAACATCGCCAACGGCGCACAGGACTTCGACGAGGCGATGATCGCCGCAATGAACATGGTCCCCGAAGAATACCGCGGGCTGGACCGGTTCGAGGCGCGCAAGCGCGTGGTGGCCGACATCACCGCCGAGGGTAACGCGGTCATGACCACCAAAATGGTCAAGAACGACGAGGGTGAAGAGGTCGAGACCATCGTCCCATACGTCGAAGACAAAAAGATCATGCAGCCTTTCGGCGACCGCTCCAAGGTCGTGATCGAGCCGATGCTGACCGACCAGTGGTTCGTGGATACCGACAAGATCGTCGGCCCCGCGCTGGATGCCGTGCGGACAGGCCGCACCAAGATCATGCCCGAGTCAGGCGAGAAGGTGTTCTTCCACTGGCTGGAGAATATCGAGCCCTGGTGCATTTCGCGGCAACTCTGGTGGGGGCATCAGATTCCGGTGTGGTATGGCTTCGAGCTTAGAGGTGATATCGATCCTGAATTTGGACGTATGATCTCATTTCAAGTTGATGCCTCTACTTCTGGAGAAGTGGTCACACCTCGTTTGTCGACAACTTGTCAGCCTGACGAGAAAACCGCAGTACAACTTTTTCAACTTGGATTAGAAAGAGAGAATCTTGCGCTAAGGCACGAAGTCAAGATTGTTGCGGATCAGAGAGAGGCACTGGATCTTATTACAAAAGCCTATTCGGAAACATGGGATATAATTCCATATCCAATCTGGCGCGACCCCGACGTCCTCGACACATGGTTCTCCTCCGGCTTGTGGCCGTTCGGCACGCTGGGCTGGCCTGCGGACGATGAGGCGATGAAATACTTTCCCGGTGACGTGCTTGTCACCGGACAGGACATCCTGTTCTTCTGGGTCGCCCGCATGATGATGATGTCCGAGGCGGTGCTGGGCCGCGAACCCTTCCACACCGTCTATCTGCACCAGCTTGTCCGCGACGCCAAAGGCGAGAAGATGTCCAAGACCAAGGGCAATGTCATCGACCCGCTGGATATGATCGACCTATACGGGGCGGACGCGCTGCGCTTTTCAAACGCGCAGATGGCGGCCTTGGGTGGCGTGCTGAAAATCTCCGAGGACCGGATCAAAGGCTATCGCAACTTCGGCACCAAGCTCTGGAACGCGTTCAGCTTTGCCGAACACTATGAAATCGCCTATCCCGGCGATGCGGTACGGCCAGAGGCCACCCAGACGCTGAACAAATGGATCATCGGTGAAACCGGCAAAGTGCGCGAAGCGGTCGATGCCGCGATGGACGCCTACCGTTTCAACGATGCCGCCGATGCGCTTTATGCCTTTACCTGGGGCAAGGTCTGCGACTGGTATCTGGAGTTTTCCAAGCCGATCCTGCAAGGCGACGATGCGCCGGCCAAGGCCGAGACGGAACAGACCCTGCGCTGGGTGCTGGACCAATGCCTGATCCTGCTGCACCCGATCATGCCCTTTATCACCGAAGAACTTTGGGGGCTGGCCGACAACCGCGCCAAGATGCTGTGCCACGCTGATTGGCCCACCTACAAAGCCGCCGATCTGATCGACGCAGAGGCCGACCGCGAAATGAACTGGGTCATCGGGCTGATCGACAACACCCGCTCTGCCCGCGCGCAAAGCCATGTGCCCGCAGGGGCCAAGGTACCGCTTTTGGTCATGGGGCTGGACGCCAAGGGGCAATCGGCATGGGACAATAACGCCGTGCTGATCCAGCGGCTTGCGCGCATCGACAGCCTGACACATGTGGACGC
>CAYGMX010000582.1:0-1822 GCA_964351055.1 uncultured Loktanella sp.
AACCAGGGGCGTGCGCGTCTTTCGGTTCACCGCAGCAACAAGAACATCAGCGCCCAGCTGATCGACGACGTCAACGGTGTGACACTCGCATCCGCATCGTCGCTCGAAAAAGTCTTGGGCGTGGTCGGAAAGAACAACATCGAAGCCGCTTCCAAAGTGGGCGCTGCAATTGCAGAGCGCGCAAAGAAAGCCGGCATCGAGGTTGCTTACTTCGACCGTGGTGGTTTCCTCTTTCACGGCAAGATCAAGGCTTTGGCCGATGCTGCCCGTGAAGGTGGCTTGAAGATCTAAGACAACAGGATGGGTGCAAGCACCCATCCTACACCACACTGTAGGATGGGTGATCTCACCCATCTTCGATGATCCGGCGCCTTCGGGCGACCCGCGATTGGACAATCGGCCAAACGGCCAGACATAAAGGACGCTCTCGATGGCAGAACGTGAAAACCGCGGCCCACGCCGCAACCGTGAAGAACAGGCACCAGAGTTTGCCGACCGTCTGGTCGCAATCAACCGCGTGTCCAAGACAGTCAAAGGCGGTAAGCGCTTTGGCTTTGCAGCCCTTGTTGTTGTCGGCGACCAGAAGGGCCGCGTCGGCTTTGGCAAAGGGAAAGCCAAGGAAGTCCCCGAGGCGATCCGCAAGGCCACAGAGCAAGCCAAGCGCCAGATGATCCGCGTCGCATTGCGCGATGGCCGCACGCTGCACCATGACATCGAAGGCCGCCACGGTGCGGGCCGCGTTGTTATGCGCACAGCCCCTGCCGGTACCGGTATCATTGCCGGTGGTCCAATGCGTGCCGTTTTCGAAATGCTGGGCGTTCAGGACGTGGTATCAAAGTCGATCGGTTCGCAGAACCCCTACAACATGATCCGCGCCACTATGGACGGTCTGGCCAAAGAGCAATCCCCTCGCAACGTCGCACAGCGCCGTGGCAAGAAAGTTGCTGACATCCTGCCAAAGCGTGACGAAGCCCCAGAAGCTTCTGCGCAAGTCGTCGAGGAGGCTTAAACCATGGCAAAGACAATCGTCGTCAAGCAGATCGGTTCCCCGATCCGCCGCCCCGAAAAACAGCGCGCAACGCTGATCGGGCTGGGCCTGAACAAGATGAACCGCACCAAGGAACTGGAAGATACGCCTTCTGTCCGCGGTATGGTCAACAGCATTCCACACCTCGTCGAGATCATCGAAGAGCGTGGTTAAGTGGTGTCGGGGTGAACCCCGACCTACGTGCAGATGAATGAAGCCCTCGGGAAACCGGGGGCTTTTTCTTTAGGCAGAATTGAAACGCCGGCATGCGATTGCTGCATAGCAGCATTTCGGATGCTGCAGTTGCACAGGGCATGTTAGCGCCCTAACTCTTGACCAAGAGAGGCACCACCGCCGTGGCGTCTTACCAAACCAAGAGGGAATACAGCTATGTCATTCATTGCCACCACAATCTCTCCCGCCCGGGCGGGAGCCCGCCTGTCTTCTTATGTGTCCACCAAGCTGGCCGCTTTCAAAGAGGCCCGCGCGCGTGACGCTGTTTATCACGATGTAAAAGGCCAACTCAGCCGTATGTCCGACCGCGATCTGGCGGATATCGGGACGAACCGTCTTTTGATCGAAGATGTGGCCCGCAAAGCGGCTTACGGGAAAGCCTAAGCCTAAGGCGATGTAGGGTGGATCAAGATCCACCCTACGCTGCGCAAACGGAGTGATCTGCAGCAATCTGCGGCTGTCCTTCGGTCAGATATGGGCATATGCCGCGCGATTTGGTTCTCGCATCCAGATCGCCTGCTTAAAGATTCCATCCCTTTCTTGACGCCTCCCCAGTGCCCG
>CAYGMX010000583.1:0-856 GCA_964351055.1 uncultured Loktanella sp.
GCGGCAACGGGCGTGCTGGGGGTGGCGCTCTTGCTCATAAGTCCAGAGGCTACGCTTGATCCCATTGGGATAGCGGCCGGCCTGGGTGGCGCCGCGTCGATGGCCGCAGGCACCGTTCTCAGCCGGAAATGGCAGCCGCCCGTTTCGGCCCTCAGCTTCACCGCCTGGCAACTCACTGCCGGAGGTCTGATCCTCTTCCCACTCGCCCTGATCATCGAACCGCCACTACCGCCGCTCACGGTCGCGAACCTCGCCGGACTGATCTGGCTTGGCCTCATCGGCGCCGCATTGACCTATGCGATCTGGTTTCGGGGCGTTGCGCGGCTGGAGCCCGGCGCGGTCTCCATGCTGGGCATGATGAGCCCGGTGACAGCGGTGATGCTAGGCTGGGTGGTGCTGGGGCAGTCGCTATCCCTGCTGCAGGGGCTTGGCGCAATCATCATCCTCGGCTCTGTCTGGGCTGGTCAGCGCGCTAACCGCCAACGTGCCAGCAATGCCTCTGTGCGTCTGGTCCCAACGCGGGCGAAGACGGCCTGAAAAGCGTTCAAGAAAGGATCTTGATAATGCTCGATCTCTCACTCACCTCCGATCTTGCGCGCAAGACGCGGCTCGCCGGGCTGCATTATCAAAGAAAACCCAGTCTAGTATGGACCACGTTACAATGGTGGTCTCAAGGGCTGTTCGGATCGAGTGCGCCGCCGGTCGACCAACCTGCGCCCTTGCGCCCGTGTCGCAGATTTCGGAACAATCGGTTTCGATTTGTCACGATCAAACAGGAGAGGTTTCATGTCTGATCGAGGGTTCACTGTCCGCGGCCTTGGAGCAGTTGCCGGCGGGGGCCTGGATCTGGAAGAAG
>CAYGMX010000583.1:866-1819 GCA_964351055.1 uncultured Loktanella sp.
AAATTGCCATCCGGTGCATCGATCTTGGCGCAATGGTCGCGTTCTATCGCGATGTCATCGGGCTGGAACCGCTCAACGATCCGGACAACGGCCGTATCGTTTTCTTTCGCATCGCCGAGGGCTTCGGCGGCCATACAGCGGTGCTGGCTCTGTTTCGTCACGACATCAAAGGCGCAGGCCAGACGCGGGCGAGCGACTTACCACCCACCTCGGGCCAAGGCTCCTCGCTTCATCACATCGCACTCAGTCTGCCTTGGGAGGAGCAAGAGGCTGTCACCGCATGGTATGAGTCACTCGGTCGCGAGTATTGCGTCGAAAGATTCGATTGGGTGGGTTGGCGCGGGGTCTTCACCTGCGACCCGGACGGCAACACAGTCGAACTCGTTGCAAAAGATCCAGATTGGGTCGCACCTTTAAGCGCGGCGGCTAAAGCGGCGAACGGTTGATCGGCCACAAGATACCAAGCCCAAAGTGCGTTAGCATGATCAGTCAAAGCCTTGGCAGCCAAAGCCAGTACTTTGGGATCAAATCCCGCTTAACGCCAATCCTGAAATCTTCTTATCCCCCATAAGGGAGCCATAACAATGTTGTCTGAATCTCCGACGCTGCACATGCTGTGCGGAAAGATCGCATCCGGCAAGTCTACCATGGCCGCCCGGCTCGCGGCCACGCCCGGAACGGTTCTCATAGCCGAGGACGTATGGCTCGACGTGCTCTTCGCAGATGAGCTGCACTCGCTGCAGGATTATGTGCGGTGCTCATCCAAGCTCCGAAGCGTCATGGGACATCACGTGGTTGCTTTGCTGGAGGCGGGAGTGTCGGTCGTCCTCGACTTCCCGGCAAATACTGTCGCACAACGGACCTGGATGCGGAAGATCCTCGCCAGCACCGAAGCTGGGCATCAGCTTCACGTGTTTGACGTGTCAGACGAGGTCTGCTTGGCGCGACTGCGC
>CAYGMX010000584.1:0-1815 GCA_964351055.1 uncultured Loktanella sp.
GAGGCAGGGCAGATGTGGCGCGTGAACCATGATCTGGACGCAGCCGCGATGCAGGCTGGCGCGGACCAATTGCTTGGCACCCATGATTTTACCACGTTCCGCTCTGCGATCTGTCAGGCCCAAAGCCCGGTCAAAACGCTTGATGAACTGCGGATCGAGGTTGTTCCGCGCGCTGTGGGCACCGAATACAGGTTTCATGTGCGGGCGCGGTCGTTCTTGCACAATCAGGTCCGCAGTTTTGTGGGCACGTTGGAACGTGTCGGTGCCGGAGCTTGGGAACCTGATGATGTCGGCAAGGCTTTGGCGGCCAAAGATCGCAGCGCCTGTGGTCCGGTTTCGCCCCCGCACGGGCTGTATCTGGCGGCTGTGCGCTATCCGCAGGACCCGTTTGCAGCGCGCTAGTCGTTATCGGTGAGGCCAGCCCCCGCACCGGCCTGACGCGATGCGGCGCTTTCGGGCACGTAAGTGCGTGCAGCAAGTCTGGTCCAGACAGCCCAATCCGACTCTGGGACGCTGACGGGTTTATGGATCACTGGTAGGATTTCGGTGTCGCTGCGGCGGACGCACAGCCCATCCCAAGCCAGCGCAACACCGTCCGCCGCAAGATAGGCCGCGACCAAAGGCGCATGCGCAATATCCGCGAGCGTGACCTTGTCATGCCCCATAGCAAAGGCATCGCGCACAATGGGTGCGATCAGGGCAACAGGCCCGGAAATGACGGTCACCGCGCCTGTATCCCAGCGGACGTTAACGCCTGCTATCGGTTCTTGCAGCGCAAGTGTAACCGGATGCAAATCGCTGCTAATCCCTGCAAGATAGAACGCAACGCGGCCCAGATCCTCGGCCTGTCCTAATGGAAAGCCGGCGCCGATTGCCGCCTTCTGGACCAGCCTCGCGACTTCGTTCAGCGACCACATCAGATGGTGGCGACCGGAAGCCACCAGTCATCGGCGTTGTCGAGTTCGTCAAAAAGCGGCGCGCCCTGTGCCAGTGTAATGCGGGTCCAGCGGTCAGACTTGGGGTCAAACTTTGCGGCACCGAAAAAGGCCAGCTTGCAGCGCAGGATATCGATGGGCAGGCAGTCCTGGCCAATCAGGTTGTCGCGTATCTCTGCATAGGGATGGCGGGCGAGCGTCTGCACCCTGCGCGCCACGGCGCGATGCGCGGGATATTCTGCCAGAAAATGGGCAAGCGGGGTCGTATCATCCGGCAGATCGGCGCAGAGCGCCTTGACCTTCCTGCCAATATCGAGCGGAGATTCGCGGTCTGCACCCGGCTCTGCGTGGCGATTGCCAAGCCGCGGTTCCAGTTTTTCCTCGGATACATACCAGAACTGCGCACATGCCGCGGCGTCTGCGTAATCGACGGCGCAGGCCCATTGCCAGTCGGACTCAATCATGGCTTTGAGCTCTGCACAGGGCATTTTCGGGTCGATCCGCGGCACATAGGGCGTGGCCATACAGTCCGTCAGGCCGTCAACCAGCTCGCCGAAGGGTTCCAGCATCAAGGCGACGATCAGCTCTTGCGTATCGACGGACCACCGCGCGCTGGCATGCAGGATCGCGTCGATCGGTTGCTCTGCTGTCATGGACTGCGGGGTGAGCGTGGCTGCGAATTGGGGCCACTCGGTCCGGAGCGTTGCAATCCGTACGGCGGCGATCGGGTCCGGCACTTCCCATTGGGCAAGGTGTTCGGCGGCGCGCGCCACAAGGTCATAAATCCGGCTGATCTGGTCGGTATCAAGTTGTGGGATCGCGCGGACCCGCGCAATCGCAGTCTCGCGGACCTGCATCCAAGCATCAAGCAGCAGCGGGT
>CAYGMX010000585.1:0-1807 GCA_964351055.1 uncultured Loktanella sp.
GTTGAAGACATGACTGACCAAACCCCTGCACTGCGGCTGGAAGGCATCGTGAAAACCTTCCCCGGTGTGCGTGCTCTTGACGATGTGTCCTTTGCGGTGATGCCCGGTGAGGTCCATGCCTTGATGGGCGAAAACGGTGCGGGAAAATCAACCCTGATGAAAGTGCTGGGGGGCATCCACCAGCCTGACGAAGGGCAAATCATCGTGGGCGAAACCGCAACGGTCATGACATCGCCCTTGCAGGCGAAATCCAAAGGGATCGTCTTTATCCATCAGGAACTGAGCCTTGCCGAGGAACTTTCGGTCGCGGAAAACATCTATCTTGGGGAATTGCCAACGCGGTCTTTCGGGCGGGTGGATTGGAACAGGCTCTATGCGAAAACCGATGCCATTCTTGACAAGCTCAAGGTCGGTTTCAATGCCCGTACGCGTGTGGGCGACCTGTCGATTGCCAACCAGCAGATGGTCGAGATTGCCCGCGCGCTGACCGTTGAGGCCAAGGCGGTGATCTTTGACGAACCTACCGCGTCGCTGACCGATGCCGAAAAGGTGGTCTTGTTCGATGTGATTTCGGACCTCAAGGCGCAAGGGGTCGGGATCATCTATATTTCGCACCGGATGGAAGAAATTTTCAAAATGACCGACCGGATCAGCGTGCTGCGTGACGGGCAATATCGCGGGACCCTTGTGACCGCACAGACGGATGAGGAAGAGGTGACGCAACTCATGATCGGTCGTGCGCTTGATCTGAGCCGAAATGCCAGCACCCATGAACTTGGCGATGTCGCTCTCGAGGTGCGCGGCCTGTCGTGTGGAAAGCTGTTTCAGGATATCAATTTCGAAGTGCGGCGGGGCGAAGTCGTAGGGTTCTACGGGCTTGTCGGTGCTGGCCGGACAGAGATCGCCGAGACACTCTTTGGATTGCGCGACCCCAGTGCTGGCGCGATCTATCTTGATGGCGAAGAGATCCGCATCCACTCTCCTGCTGATGCCATTGCAAAGGGCATTTCGCTGGTTCCCGAAGACCGCAAGGCCCAAGGGCTTGTGCTTGGTATGAACTGTCGCGATAACATGACCTTGCCGCAGGTCAGCGACCTGAAAGCCGGACCTTTTGTTGCCGAAGGTGCAGAGATTGCAATCTTTGACCAGTATCGCGACAAGCTCGATATCCGCACACCCGGCTGGAAGCAGCTTGTTGGCAATCTTTCCGGCGGCAACCAGCAAAAGATCGTCATTGGAAAATGGCTGTCCATGCACCCCAAGGTGCTGATCGTCGATGAACCGACCCGCGGCATTGATGTGGGCTCCAAGTCCGAGATCCACAATCTGATCCGCGAACTGGCTGCCCAAGGCTATGCCGTGATCGTGATCAGTTCCGAAATGCCCGAAGTCCTGCATGTCAGCGACCGGATTGTTGCGATGTATGCAGGACGGGTGATGCGGACCTTTACGGCGCAGGAGGTCACAGAGGACAATCTTATTCAGGCGATTTCAGGCATTGAACGGACGGATCAGGTGGCCTGACCTATCCGTCAGCTTCTTGCCGGTATGGCGCAATTTGCACGGTGATCAGGTCACACAGATCAGCACATCCAGCCCATGTTTTCGGCCATCGTTTTGTGCCATGCTGCAAATATGAATGAATTGCACCGATCCGTCAGGCTGCTCTATACAGGTCAAAGCCAACGCGCACGGCTGTTTCGCTACGGGCTGATTATTTTCGACGCGCTGACCATCGCCTATTTCATTGCGACAGCGGCACTGCCAACATCGCAGGCCATGACCGCCGTGAACACGGTCCTTGGCG
>CAYGMX010000586.1:0-1790 GCA_964351055.1 uncultured Loktanella sp.
GCCATCGGCATCGAACGCCGTGTGGCGGACATGCGCGCCGCGTCCATGCTGGAGGCGATCCATCCTGGACCGACAGGTCAGCGGCTGGCCGCGGAACGGGCGTTCCTTGCGGCGCTGGACGGGTCTTGCGAGACGCCCATCGGTGGCTTGGCAGAGCTTGACGGTGGCACGCTGCGCTTGCGGGGCGAGATACTGCGCACTGATGGGACCGAGGTGCATGCCGACGACATGACGGGCCTGATTGCAGACGGTGCCGAAATGGGCAGAGAGATGGCGCTTAAACTGTTGCAGCGCGCGGGCCCTGATTTCTTCTAGCGCGAAGGAATTTCGCGAAATTCCTTAGTTCACCACAAGAAAATTCGACGAATTTTCTTGTGACCCTACCGTTCCGGAATCACCTTGCCTGGGTTGAGGATGCCGTTGGGATCAAGGGCTGTCTTGATCGCGCGCATCGCATCAAGGGCGACAGGGTCCTTGCGCCGTTTCATGGTCTCGAGTTTTGACACCCCGATCCCGTGTTCGGCGCTGAATGATCCGCCCAGTTCCTGCACCACATCCTCGACGGCTTCGACAAGCGCATGCATCGCCTTGGGGTCATTGCGGCTGACATAACTGGTGTGGTGAATATTACCATCGCCAAGGTGCGCGACGATCACCTCTGTCGCATCAGGGTCAATCGCCTTGATCCGCGGGGTCAGGGCCTTTTCGAAGGCAGCGATTTTGTCCAAAGGAAGCGCCACATCGGTATTCACAAAGATGCCCCCGAAGAACGCAACTTCGCCTGCGTCCTCGCGCCGTTTCCAGATTGCGCGCCGCTGGGTTTCGTTTTGTGCGATCACAGCGTCCAGCACGGTGCCGTCTTCCAGCATTTGCCCCAAGACGGTTTCCAAGGCGGTGACGACAGGCAGGCTTCCGTCCGCAGTGGGCACAGCATCGCGGGCCATGGTCGCCGCGACCTCGATCATGATGTTGACGTCATAGTCGGTGTCGAAAGGTGCCGGCGCATCGGGGAACAAGGCGCGATGCTTGTCGATATAGCTGCGCGGCATGTATTCGAAAGCTTCGACCCCTTCGCCGGTTTCGGCCTGCAACTGGTACAACAGCCTGAGTGCATCATCCAGAGAAGCCACAGCGACCATTGCCGTGGCATAGGCCTGCGGCTTGGGCCGCAGTTTCAAAACCGCGGCGGTGATCACCCCCAGCGTGCCTTCTGCCCCAATGATCAGGTTGCGCAGGTCAAAGCCGGAATTGTCTTTGTGCAAGGCGCTCATCAGGTTCATGATCCGTCCGTCCGCCATCACAACCTCGAGCCCGAGGCAAAGACCACGGGTGCTGCCATAGCGCACCACATTCGACCCGCCCGCATTGGTGGACAAGAGACCACCTATCATCGCCGACCCTCGCGCCCCGAGTGTCAGCGGGAAAATCAGGTCATGGGCGGCTGCGGCATCGTGCAGATTGGACAGGATCACACCTGCGCCGACGGTCGCGGTGCGGGCCGAGGCGTTAATCTCGGTGATCTGGTTCAGCCGCTCGACCGAAAGCATCAGGGCATCTTGGGCCAGTGTCGCGCCGGTCAGTCCGGTCCGTCCGGATGCGGGGACCACGGGCGTCTTGGTTGCATTGGCGATCTTGAGGATGGCAGAGACTTCGGCGGTATTCGCAGGGCGCAGTACGGCCAGCGGTGTCGATGTATAGGCTCCAGTCCAGTCCTTGCCGTAGGGGGGGGAATACTTTGCGGTCACGTTTAGGTTTTTGGCCATTGGGTGCGGGCATTGTATTAGGTCACA
>CAYGMX010000587.1:0-1784 GCA_964351055.1 uncultured Loktanella sp.
ATCGAACACGCGATCCTGCACCTGCTCTACAGCCGCTTTTTCGCCCGCGCGATGCAGATCACCGGCCACCTGCCCGAAAGCGCGATCGAACCTTTCGATGCGCTGTTCACCCAAGGGATGGTGACCCACGAAATCTACCAGACGCGCGATGACAAAGGCCGCCCCGTCTATCACCTGCCCGAGGATGTGACCGACGGAAAACTGGCCGATGGTACGGCGGTTGAAATCATCCCCTCTGCCAAAATGTCCAAATCCAAAAAGAACGTCGTCGACCCCGATGACATCCTCGCAAAATACGGCGCCGATACCGCCCGCTGGTTCGTGCTGTCCGACAGTCCGCCGGAACGTGATGTGGAGTGGACTGCCTCTGGCGCCGAGGCAACCTACAAGCACCTGAACCGTGTCCACAGGATCGCAACCGAGGTTGCCGGACTAACGGAGGAGGCCGGATCAGGCGATGAGGATCTGCTGCGCGCGATGCATAAGGCGATCCATGATGTGACGATGGGCGTCGAAACCTTTGGTTTCAATGCGGCCATCGCCAAGCTTTACGCTTTTACCAACGTTCTGGCAAAATCTGCGGCGGGCGGTGCGGCCAAACGTAAGGCGGCACTTGTGCTGGCACAGCTTATGGCCCCCATGACTCCGCACCTATCCGAGGAAATCTGGGCCATGCTCGGCGGAACGGGTCTGATCGCCAATGCGCCATGGCCTGTTGCAGACCCTGCGATGTTGGTCGAAGATACCGTGACTATGCCAATCCAGATCAATGGCAGGCGGCGTGCTGAAATCAACGTGGCTGCCGATGCATCCAAGCAAGCGGTGGAGGAGATCGTCTTGGGCCTTGATGTCGTGCAGAATGCGCTGGCGGGAGCAGTCCCCAAAAAGCTGATCGTCGTGCCGGGGCGGATTGTGAACATTGTCATCTGATCGCTTCACCCGCCGCGCAATGCTTGCGGGGCTGACCGCCCTCGCAGGCTGCGGCTTTGCACCCATTTATAACGACGGGCCCGCGCTGCGCGGACAGATTGCGTTCAGCGCAAATGATACTGTCGCAGGCTTTCGCCTGCGCGAGCGGCTCGAAGCGCGCTTGGGGCGCACCGCTGCACCACAATACGAGTTGACTGCCCGTATCCGTCAAAGCCAGCGCGCGGCAGCGATCACCTCTGACGGGGATACAGCACGTTTCAACATTATCGGCAGCGCTTCATGGGTTCTGACCGATACGGCAACCGGAGCGCGGATCGAGGCTGGCGAGGTGGAAGCCTTTACCAGCTACTCTGCAACAAGTTCGACCGTTGCCACGCAATCCACCCGCGATGATGCAGAGGCCAGACTTGCGGTTATTCTTGCCGATATGATCGTCAGCCGGCTTCTTGTTCTGATCCCAGAGACAGCAGCATGAAACTGACAGGTGCCAGCGCCAACACCTACCTCAGAAAGCCCGATCCGACACATACCGCGCTTTTGATCTTTGGCGCAGACCCGATGCGCGTCGCTGACAAACGCCAGCAAGCGATCACCGCACTTGTCGGGCCACAGGGCGAGGAAGAGATGCGGCTGACACGGATCAATGCCGCTGATCTGCGTAAGGATCCTGCACTTTTGAATGACGCCATAAAGGCCCAAGGGTTTTTCCCGGGACACCGCGTTGCCTTTGTAGAGGATGCTACAGACGGGCTTTCCAAGGTGATCGCAGATGCCTTGACAGATTGGCAGGCCGGAGACGCGCAGATCGTCATTACCGCAGGCCAGCTCACTGCAAAGTCAGCCTTGCGCAAGGC
>CAYGMX010000588.1:0-1780 GCA_964351055.1 uncultured Loktanella sp.
CCGCTAGGATTTGCGCAACGGAATGGAGATGATGATGGAAGCCAGTTTTTCCCGCGGCCAGTTGCTGACCCCGACAGAACTGCGGGCACTGTCCGAACGGTCCGACCTGCGCGGCGGGCTGCAAATGGCCAGCCATATGGGAGCGATTGTGCTGGCGGGATACCTGCACGCGCAGGCGATGGGCACAGGGTGGGTCTGGGTGACGGGTTTTGCTTTGGGCGTTCTGCTGAACTTCCTCTACGCCGCCCAGCATGAACTGAGCCATGCAACCGTCTTCAAGACCCGCAAACTGAATGAAATTTTCGGGCGGATCATCGGGTTCATCCAGATTTTCCCCCGCGATTTCGATCAGGTCATGCATTTCGCGCATCACCAATACACCCAAGACTGGGAACGCGATGGCGAACTGGTGCGCGAACCTTATACGCTGACCACTTACCTCTTGTGGCTCAGCGGGATCACCTATTGGCGCAACCGCATTTTCGGCACGGTGCGGCGCGCGCGCGGGATCATCATCGAACCGTTTATCCGGGCCGAGGAAGAAGCCAAGATCATCCGCGAAAGCCGGTACCATGTCATGGGCTACGGCCTGATCGCCCTGATTTCGCTGGCGACAGGATCATGGGCCGCGCTGACCTTCTGGATCATTCCGATGATCCTGACCAAGCCCGTGCATCAGTTGCAGAACACGATCGAACATCTGGGGCTGTCCCATGAAAACGACATCATGGAAAACACCCGCTCGACCCGCGCCAACGCAGTCCAGCGCTGGCTGTGCTGGCAGATGCCTTATCACACCGCGCATCACACCTTTCCGGCGGTCCCGTTCTGGAAGCTGCGCGATCTGAACGACCGGATCGAAGGCAAGGCAGGGCAGGTGCACCGCATGGGCTGGATCGAATTCCAGATCGAAGTGATCGGCAAACTGATGGCCAAGGATGAAAGCCAGTACCCGATGGATGAAGTCTGGGTCATCCCCCGCGCCGGTGGCCGCGTCACACGGATGCCCGCCGCGTGAGGCGGCTTCAGGTCTACACTTCCCTCTGGGCGATGCAGCCGCACGACCAGACGGGGGTGAAACTGCCCTACGATCAGGTCTGCGAGATGGTGGCGGGGGCGGGTTTTGACGGGATGGCGATTGATCTGGGCGCCTCTGATGTGGCGGTGGCCCATGCGGTCAGGCCGCATATGCAGGCGAATAATCTGACGCCGCTGATCGTGGCTTTTCCCAAGACCATCGAAAGCCTTGAAGACACACTGCATATGGCCGCCGATTTCGGCGCGCCCTTTGTGGATGTGATCGGGCAGGTGATGCCGATTGCACTGGATGACATGATACCGGTGATCGAAACATGGATGCGGATGGCCGACCGGATCGGCGTACCTGTGCAATTCGAAACGCACCGCAACTGTATCACCAACGACCTTTACACCACCCTTCAACTGCTGGACCGCATCCCCGACATGCGGATTTGCGCGGACCTGTCGCATTACGTTGTGGACCGCGAGTTCTGGTTTCCGCTGTCAGAGCATGACTTAGGACTGATGAGCCGGATATTGAAACGCTCGGACAGCTTTCAGGGGCGGGTCGCATCACGCCAGCAAATCCAGTTGCAACTGGATTTCCCGCAGCACCGCAAATGGGTGGACCTGTTCAAAGGCTGGTGGCGCGAAGGGATCGCGGACTGGCGCGCGCGCAATGCGTCGGGCGATTGCATCTTTGTCTGCGAACTTGGCCCGCCGGAATACGCCATGACCGGCCCGGACGGGCGCGAGATGT
>CAYGMX010000589.1:0-1776 GCA_964351055.1 uncultured Loktanella sp.
GATCAAGGGCCGTTCTGGGCGGGAATGGTCATTGTGATAGATGGGGCGGTCGCGTCCTTGCAGGGTGCTGATCGCGGCGGCGGCCCCGCCTTCAAACTGGTAGTAATCGTCGCTGTCCAAAATGTCGTGTTCGCGGTTATCCTGATTTTGGACCACGGCTTCGGTCTGCGACAGGCGGGCCTCGAAAGCTGCGCGTGCCTTGCGCCCGTCTGCCCCTTGCCCGTAGGCATAGCTGCCCCATTCCAGATAGGCATCTGCGAAATCGGATTTGTCGGCCCAGATACGTTCGTCGATCAGGGCTTGCAGACCCGCGCCATAAGCCCCCGGCTTGGACCCGAACACACGGGTCTGGTCTTCGCCTGCATTGGTGCGTGCAGCGGCAGGGTTCAGATCGGCGGGTTCGTCCAGAGCCTGTACCGCGCGCGCAGCACAATCCACCAAGGCGATCAGTTGCGGGAAGGCGTCGCGAAAAAAGCCGGAGATACGTAGGGTCACATCGACGCGCGGGCGGCCTAGAACGGATTGCGGCAGCACCTCGAAACCGGTCACCCGCCGGTTTGCACTGTCCCATGTGGGTTTGACCCCCATCAGCGCGAGGGCTTGTGCGATGTCGTCGCCACCCGTGCGCATATTGGCGGTCCCCCATGCGGTAACCAACATCGTGCGCGGCCAGTCGCCGTGGTCTTGCAGGTGTTTTTCAATCAGCAAGTTTGCCGATTTCCACCCCAGCGCCCAAGCTGTGGGTGTGGGCACCGCACGGCTGTCCACGGAATAGAAGTTCCGCCCTGTGGGCAGCACGTCCATCCGCCCCCGCGTGGGCGCACCGGATGGACCGGGGGGAACGAAGTGCCCGTTCAGACCGGCAAGCAAGGCTTGGCCTTCGGCAGGACCGCAGGCTTTGATCGTGGGCAGGATGTGGTTCCGGATCTCGTCCAGAACGGCCTGTGACGCGCGCGGGGTAAACCCCGCGACGCCCCACCCGCCATCCCGCAGCGCGCTTTGGCAAAGCGCTTCGAGTTTCTCGACCGTGTCGCCATTTGTCCGCCATGTCGTGCCATCCGCCAAAGCTGCGGGTTTTTCCGGTGCCGCTGCACCCAGATCGCAATCCAGCGGGTCAATCGTGAGGCCAAAGTCTTGCGCCAAGGCCCGCAAGAGCGAGGCATTGCCACCTTTACCATCCCCGCGTGGCACCCGTGCCAAGGCGATCGCCAGATCACGCTCTTGCTGCCCCGTGGGTGATTGCCCAAAAATATGCAGCCCGTCGCGGATTTGCGCCTCTTTGAGTTCGCAAAGATAGGCGTCAAGCTTGCCTAGATCCCCGTCCTTGTCGCCGGTAAAGCCCGCGTCTTGCGCAAGCCCCGTGACGTCGGACAACGACAGGATTTCCTGCCGCAAATGCGCGATGCGCCGCGGGTCGACCCCTGCGGCCTCATAATACTCATCGACCAGTGCTTCCAAATCGCGCAGCGGCCCATAGCTTTCTGCGCGGGTGAGCGGCGGTGTCAGATGGTCGATGATGACTGCCGACGTGCGCCGCTTGGCTTGTGTGCCTTCGCCGGGGTCATTCACGATAAAGGGATAGATATGCGGGGTCGGGCCAAGGATCGCCTCGGGCCAGCAGGTTTCCGACAGCGCCACCGCCTTGCCCGGCAGCCATTCAAGATTGCCGTGCTTGCCCATATGCACGATGGTATCGGCGCCCCAGTGGTGCCGCAGCCAGAAATAGAAGGCCAGATAGTTATGCGGCGGTACAAGGTCGGGGGAATGGTAGGTATC
>CAYGMX010000590.1:0-596 GCA_964351055.1 uncultured Loktanella sp.
GTGTAAAGGCCACGCGGATCGTGGGCCGTTGGATTTGCGGATTCTCCAAAAGATGCTGCATGGCGGTCATGATGATCGCGATCCCTGCCTTGTCGTCAGCCCCCAGAAGGGTCAAGCCGGACGCTGTGACAATGTCATCGCCGACCTTCTTTGCCAGATAGGGAAACTCCTCTGGCGAAAGGCTTAGGTTCGGGTCGTCAGGAAAGGTGATTGTGCCGCCGTTATAGCCCGCGATCAGCCTAGGCTTGACACCCGATGCATTGAATTGCGGCGCTGTGTCGACATGTGCCAGAAAGCCAAGGGTCGGCCCTTCGACGGTTCCCGGGATCGTTGCGATCACAGTACCATAGCTGGTCTTTGTGACGCCCGTTGCCCCAATCTCCGCCAATTCATCGACCATTAAGTCCAGCATGGCGTGTTGGCTGGGCGTGGACGGGGCGGAGTTGCTGTCCATATCCGATTGGCTGTCAACGGCGCAGTAGCGCAGAAGACGCGCTGTAAGCGCGGCGTTGAAGTGGTTCATAAGTGGCTCCTAGGCGGCTGGGAGAGAGGAGGCATGACTGCTGCCCCAGTGTCAAGATTGGGGGCGGTGAAGT
>CAYGMX010000590.1:606-1772 GCA_964351055.1 uncultured Loktanella sp.
TGGAACGGCACGACGTTTTGCAAAGCTTGGTGCGCAAACAACAGTCGCGCAATCACTGATCCTGCTTGCGCGATTTATTTTCGCCGAAGGCCGCCCACAAATCGGGCCTTCTGTCCCGCGTCATTTTTTCCGCCATCTGCCGCCGCCATTCCGCGATCTTGGCGTGGTTGCCGGACAAGAGCACATCAGGGATAGCGCGTCCCTGCCAATCGGCGGGTTTGGTATACTGCGGATGCTCCAACAGTCCCGTTGAAAAGCTTTCCTCAACAGCACTTTCGGCATTGCCCAAAACACCCGGCAGCAGCCGCACGGTTGCGTCGATCATCGCTTGCGCTGCAATCTCGCCACCGGTCAGGACAAAATCCCCAAGGCTGACCTCTTGGATGTTGAAGTGCTCCAACACCCGCTCGTCCACGCCCTCAAAGCGGCCGCAAAGCATGGTGACCCCATCCATCCGCGCCCAGTTGCGGGCCATCGCCTGATCAAAACGCTTGCCGCGCGGCGAAAGGTACACCAGTGGGACAATCCCCTTGGCGCCGCGCCGCGCATCCATGATTGCAGCCTCGAGCACATCCGCGCGCAGGACCATGCCCGCGCCACCGCCCGCAGGTGTGTCATCGACGTTGCGGTGTTTGCCGATGCCGTAGTCGCGCAAGTTATAGGTTTGTAACTGCCACAGGCCTTCTTGCAGGGCTTTGCCTGTCAGGCTTTCGCCCAAGACGCCCGGAAAGGCTTGCGGGAACAGGGTGATCAACTGTGCTGTCCATGATCCGGCAATATCGGGCGTGTCGGTCATCAACTCGCGCGGTTTGAGCGTCGGGCGGACCGCGATGCGGCCAGCGGATCGGGACGGCTTATCTGTCATCGGAAGCAAACAGCCCGTCGGGCGGGTCGGCGATGATGCGCTTTGCGGCCAGATCGACGGTCGGCACAGCGGCTTGGGTGAAGGGCAACAGAACCGTCTCGGACTGGCCGGGGACAATCAGTTCAAGCAGATCGCCCGCGCCGTGGTCCATCACGTTCTTGACGGTGCCAAGCGTTGCGCCGCCTGTATCGAGTACGGTCAGGCCGATCAGGTCGGCATAGTAGTATTCATGATCCGGCAGTGCGGGCATCGTGGGGCGGGAGGCTTAAAGGCTGACATTGCGCAGGGCGTCCGCATCATG
>CAYGMX010000591.1:0-1756 GCA_964351055.1 uncultured Loktanella sp.
CGATCACGCTGGAATACCCCTCGCTACAAGGCTTCAACTTTCAAGATGGTATCCAGTTGCGTGGGTCATTGATCGCGCTGTGGTTTGCCTTGTCGATCTATACGGGTGCCTTCATCGCGGAAAACGTGCGCGCCGGTATTCAGGCGATCTCCAAGGGTCAGACAGAGGCTGCGGCATCATTGGGCCTGCGCCCCGGTCGGATTATGAACCTCGTGATCTTGCCACAGGCGCTTCGGGTTATCATTCCGCCACTGATCTCTCAATATCTGAACATCACCAAGAACAGCTCTCTTGCGATTGCGGTAGGCTATATGGACGTGACTGCAACGCTGGGCGGGATCACCCTGAACCAGACGGGCCGCGCGATCGAAGCGATCCTGCTGCTGATGTTGTTCTACCTGACGATCTCGTTGCTGATCTCTGGATTGATGAACGTCTACAATAACTCAGTCAAATTGAAGGAGCGCTGATATGTCAGATACAAACTCAGTCGCTTTCGTCCGTACCGAAACGCTCCCTCAACTGCCGCCACCTGCAAGCGAGGCCGGGGTGGTCAAATGGATGCGCGAGAACCTGTTCTCGAATATCCCCAACAGCATCCTGACGCTGGTGTCACTCTATGTGATCTATCTGATCGTGACCGGAGCTTTCCCTTGGCTTGCCAACGGGATCTGGAACACGAACTCTCTGGCGGAATGCCGCGAAGCGCTTGGCGGTACGACGGGCGCCTGTTTCTCTGTCCTGACTGAGCGGTGGAACCAGCTGTTGTTCGGGTTCAGCTATCCGTCCGAACATTACTGGCGCCCCGCAACCGCGTTCGTGCTGCTTTTTGCGGCTGCAGCGCCGGTGATGTTTTTTGACCTGCCGCGCAAGCTGCTGATCTTTACGGGCCTCTATCCGTTTCTTGCCTATTGGCTGATCTGGGGGGGCACGATCTTTACGCCGCTCTTTGCCTTGATCGGCATCATTGTCGGCTATCTGGTCTACGCGCGCTTTGTCAAAGACAGCTTTGCGATGGGTCTTTTGGGCGGCGTGATCGCTGCGGTCATCGTGTGGATGATCGGCGGCTACATCACCGAAGCAATCGCTCCGGCACAGCCTTTCCTTGAGGCCGTGCAATCGCGGGACATGGGGGGCTTTATGCTGAACATGACCCTTGGGGTGGTCTGCGTATCACTATCGCTGCCCTTGGGCATCGTTCTGGCGCTGGGTCGTCAGTCGGACATGCCGATCATCAAGTGGATCTGCATTGTCTTCATCGAGTTCATCCGTGGCGTGCCACTGATTACCTTGCTGTTCGTGGCGAACGTGGTTCTGGCGTACTTCCTGCCGCCGGGTACGACATTCGACCTGATCCTGCGGGTTATCATCATGATCACCATGTTCTCGGCGGCCTATATCGCCGAGGTGATCCGTGGCGGTCTGGCAGCCTTGCCCAAGGGCCAGTACGAGGCGGGCGACAGCCTTGGTCTGGACTATGCCCAGTCGATGCGGCTGATCATCCTGCCACAGGCGCTCAAGATCTCGATCCCGGGCATCGTGAACGTGGCCGTCGGCTTATTCAAGGACACCACACTGGTCTCTGTGATTTCGATGTTCGACCTTGTCGGCATGATCCGCGGCCCAATTCTGTCGTCCACCGATTGGAACGGCGTCTATTGGGAGCTGTTCATGGCGGCATCGCTTTTGTTCTTCGTCGTTTGCTACGGCATTTCACAATACTCACAATGGTTGGAGCGTAGGCTCGCAACCGACC
>CAYGMX010000592.1:0-1755 GCA_964351055.1 uncultured Loktanella sp.
CGCCCAAAGCTGCGATCTCGGCCTTTTCTTCTGCCGTCAGGTGCTTTTCGGCCAGTTTTTCAAGCCATTCCGCAGGAATATCGACAGCGTTCAGCACCGCCTCATCGGGGATTGCATCCAGGCCTTCAAAGCTCGCGGCAAAGGCACGGTCGAATTTATCAAGGTGCTTTTCGTCCTTGACCATGATGGTGCGTGCCAGAAAATAGAAGGCTTCGACATCATAGGTCGCAAGCCCTGCCTTCATGCCTTCAAGAAACGACAGGAACTCGCGCAGCGACACAGGGACCCCGTGTTTGCGCAGATTGTCGAAAAAGGGCAGGAACATGGGTCAGACGAGGCTGCGCTGCAAGAAGATCAGGACAAACAGACCGATCAGCCCGAACATGATCGCAAAGACCGCGCCCCATTGGAGCATGTCCTTGGACTTGCCGCCGCGTGCCTTGGCACGCAAGGCGCCGATGACGGCCCCGATCACAAGTCCGGAAAGCGGGAAAATCATGTACGGGCCTTTCTCAGCTTGGCGGCTTGGGCGGTGCGAGCGATGCAATTTCATTGAGCCGGTCAACGACCTCATCGCGGTCGCCAAAGCCATAAAGCGCCCAACCCAGACTGTCCAGTCGCAGTGCCATGCCTGCATCGGTATCACCCTTAAGATCGCGCGCCTCGGCATTGAACATCATCAACAAGGACATCAGCGCCGCGTTTTCATGGGTGCGCGCAACCTCGATTGCGGGCTGTGTGATCGCGATTGTTGCGTCTGCATCGCCCGATATCAGCGTGAAGGCCGCCAGTTGCACCGCGATATGGGCGGAATGAATATTGGTCACCGGACTTTGCCCATAGGCCCGACCCGCCGCGTTGAAGGCACCCAGCGCAAGTGAGGCATCATTGCCGATCTGCAAACGGCCATAGGCATAGTTGGCAAAGCCTTCGCGCGGCCCTGTCCAGCCAAGCGACTGGCCGATGGCAATTGCGCGCAACGCGGCCGCGCGCCGGCTGCTTTCGGGCGCGGTGTCGCCCAAGGCCGTTTCCATCGACCGGATCCACTCGCGTGACGTGCTCGAGGGGATGCGACCGCCGCTGCGCTGTCCTGACGGGTTCAACCGTGCCAAAATCCTTGGCAGACGGTCGGCCACCTGTGCCTCGGTCATGCCGCTGCGCAGTTCCGGCGCATAATAGGCCCGCAGGATCAGCATGTCGAAACCCGTCAGTACTGCATGGATATTGTCGTCGTTGAAGACGGAATCGGGCAGACGATAAAGATCGTTCAAAGGCCCCAGTGCCTGCGCCAGTTCCTCGTGCAGGCAGTCCCGGACTTCTTGGGGGGTCACGTCCGAGGGCAGGAAAATGGCCGCCTTTTCGCGGGTCAGCAAGGACCCCCAATCAAGGGTAGAGGTGTTGCGCGCGCGGCGCAATTCGGCCCAGCTTTGCACGCGGGGTACCACAAAGCAGGCCGCATTGGGGGCCACGCGTTGCAGGGCGCGGGTGGGGACGGCTTCGATGGTGATGTTGGCCTCTGCGGCCGTTGTGAGGGAAATATCAATACGGGCCTCGCGGCGCAGCCGCGCAAGAAGTCCGGCCAGATCGCGCCGTGTGGTTTGGCTGACCGGCCCCACCACACGGACCGTGATGGGCTGTTCAAAGCGGGTCAGGACAGGCAGGGTCCGCCCGCTTTCCATCCGGAAGGCCAGATCGATGAAATCCCGCGCAATTTCAGAAGTTGGTCGGGGCGCCGGGCAGGCGGTGGCGGCGGGG
>CAYGMX010000593.1:0-1751 GCA_964351055.1 uncultured Loktanella sp.
ATCCTGCGCTGGAAGACTTCGAGCTTGATCTGGTGATTGGCGAGGGTCCGGCGGCCCGCACGGTACGGATCGAATTGCAGCCCTTCACGCTGGTCGGGGCCACGACCCGCATGGGGCTGCTGACCACGCCGTTGCGGGATCGTTTCGGTATTCCGACGCGGTTGGAATTCTATTCCGAGGATGAATTGCACGAAATCGTCACGCGTGGGGCCCGTCTGATGGGCGCACCTGCCGCATCCGAAGGCGCGCGCGAGATTGCCCGCCGCGCCCGTGGCACTCCACGCATTGCAGGACGGTTACTGCGTCGCGTTGTGGATTTTGCCATTGTGGACGGGGACGGGACTGTTACGAAAGAAATCGCCGACAGCGCGCTCACCCGTCTTGGCGTGGATCATCTGGGCCTTGATAATGCCGACCGCCGCTATCTGCGCCTGATCGCGGAAAGCTATGGGGGCGGGCCTGTCGGGGTGGAAACGCTGTCTGCGGCCTTGTCGGAAAGCCGCGACAGTTTGGAGGACGTGATCGAGCCCTATTTGCTGCAAAAGGGTCTGATCCAGCGCACCCCGCGCGGACGTATGCTGGCGCAGGCCGCTTGGACGCATCTGGGGCTGGACGCCCCCAAATCGCAAACGGATTTATTTGGATGACGGGGCGGATCGCCCGCGCGGAAGGTGGTATGGACGCAAAGCGTGATCAGATCGAGGCGTTGTTTACCCGCGCGGACGGCTCTTATGTCTTTGCACGGTGGGGCCGCCCGATTGTGCCTGTTGTCTTTGGCGTTGATGAAGCCACGCTTGCGGTTTTCAAGGGCGCCATCGAGGCGGTGGTTGTTCTTGCCAATCACAAGATGGATGAGGTCGATACCGAACTGGGCGCGAACCTGATGATGTTCTTCTGCCGCGATTGGGCTGAACTGTCGGAGGTGCCGCATCTGGACAAGCTTGTCCCCGACTTGCTGCCTTTGGTGGAAAAGCTGCAAAAGGCCGATGCCAACCAGTACCGCATCTTCCGTTTTGATGCGGCGGGTACCATTCGCGCGGCCTTTGTGTTCTTGCGGATGGATACGCATCTGGAGGCGGTTTCTGCGGATACCTTGGCGCTGTCGCAGGCGGTGCAGACGATCCTGCTTTGGTCGGACACGGCCTTTGACGACAAACCGCCCTTGGCGCTGATCGACGGGCAAATTGTCTTGCGCCCTGAAATCGCCAATGTGATCCGTGCGGCCTATGATCCGGTCATGCCAGAGGCGGCACAGGATGCCAGCCACGCCCTCCGGCTTGCGGCAAGGATACCGCAACCGTCATGACCCACAGGTTCCCGATCCGCGTCTATTATGAAGACACCGACCTTGCGGGCATTGTCTATTATGCCAACTACCTAAAATTCATCGAACGCGCCCGCAGCGAATGGGTCCGCGAACTTGGGATTGATCAGGTGCAAATGAAAGCCGAAGGTACTGTTTTTGCGGTCCGCAGGGTCGAGGCAGACTATTTGGCGCCCGCGCGGTTTGATGATGAACTGGTCGTGGAGACAACAATGGGCCAAAGCTCGGGGGTCCGCCTTGTTGTGAACCAGAAGGTCCTGCGCGTCGATGAAGTGTTGTTTTCAGCCATTGTGACGATCATCTGCATGAACGCGGCAGGGAGCGTTGTGCGTTTACCGGCGATCATCCGCCGTTTGAGCCCGTAAAAACTTCCTGTTTTCGCAGAAGTGATGCGGGATTGGTTGGATTTCCCTGCACTGATGCGGTA
>CAYGMX010000594.1:0-1748 GCA_964351055.1 uncultured Loktanella sp.
CCTGTAAGAACTATGACGGCGACGTGCAGTCCGACACCGTGGCGCAGGGCTTCGGGTCACTTGGGCTGATGACCAGCCAGTTGATGACCCCCGATGGCAAGATCGTCGAGGCGGAGGCCGCCCACGGCACCGTCACCCGCCATTACCGGCAGCATCAGGCGGGGCAATCGACCTCGACCAATTCGATTGCGTCGATCTTTGCATGGACCGGCGGGCTCAAGCACCGCGCGAAGCTGGACGACAACGCGGAACTGATGAAGTTTGCGGATACGCTGGAAAAGGTGATCGTGGACACGGTGGAAAGCGGGTTCATGACCAAGGATCTGGCCCTGTTGGTCGGCCCCGACCAAGGCTGGATGACCACGATCGGATTTCTGGAAAAGATCGACGAGAATTTGAACAAGGCGATGTAGGAGAATGGAAAAAGGGGCAGCGGTGGCTGCCCCTTTTTTTGGTTGGCCCCGCGCATCAGCCTTGGGCAACCTGTGTCTGCGTTGCTGGGAGTGTCCGCCTACCGACGTCGCTCAGCGATGAAAACGCCAACCTCGGTTCTGGTAGCAGCCTCTCCAATAGTTTGATCATGGACCAGCGACAGCCCACCGATCACCTCGGATGCAGCGGCACCTGTAAACAAGGCGGAATAGTTGCCGTCCCGGGTTGTCGAGACCGTTACGTTTTCTGTTGTACCCTCTCCGCCTGTTACATCGCCCCCAAAGGGGCCTTGTGGGTCGGTAAACGCGTTCTGCAGAATGATGTCTGCATATGCTCCCGCAGAGCTTTGTCGATTGCTGATGCGTCCTTCTGTCGTGCTCGGGTCGTCAAAATTGGCAGTCAGCGTGACGGTGCCAGTGATGCGTTCAAACCCTACCTCTACACCCTCACGTTCGCCAATCGTCTGTTCCTGAAAAAACTGCCCAAGATAGTCCCCGCTGTAATTCGAGGTTCCTGTTATGGGCACAGTTGTTGGTCCAGTCCTTTCCAGTTCGACAACCAGAATTTCCTCATCCAACAAAGTGGAATGGATTAATCTGACTTCACCTGTGCCGGACCGCGTTCTGCCAAACAAAACTGTGTCATCACTACCTTCAAAAGCGCCCGTACTTTCGTATGCTGCGATGCGCCCGATGGCGGTGCCTTCCACCAGTCCGTAAGTGCGATCTGACACAGTTACGACATCGCCATCTCGCGTCACGACAAGCCCTGACTCCTCACCAAATGCGGCGACAGCGTTCGCCTCAACATCGACAGTCTCAACATCCCGCCATGGATCTGGATCAGACCCCGACGATCCACCACAAGCGCCCAAAGCGACAAGAAGGCCAATGGCTGCGGCTGATTTGATCGTGACTGACATTTCGAACTCCCGATTACTCGTCATCTTATTCTCCCGCTCTTATTACCTTCGCGCAGCGGGAGTAACCCATTCGTTTCGGTTTCCCTGAGAAATGAACAGGCTTTGCGCTCTTGCCTTCATTTTAATGAACTCGGTATCAACAATCCAATTAAAAAGCTGCCTATTGTTTCCCAAGCGGCGCAGTCGGAGAGACCGCGCGCATGCCCCCTTTTAAGGTCAACATTATTGACATATATCCAGCACATGGCCGATTCCAATGCATCCATCAAGCACAGCTTGCTCGACGACATCCAAGGTTTGTCGCTGGGCATCTTTCTTTGCGGAATCGGCGTGCATGTGCTGACGCATATCGGGCTGATTACGGGGCAGACGGCGGGGTTGGCGGTCATCATCG
>CAYGMX010000595.1:0-1730 GCA_964351055.1 uncultured Loktanella sp.
GTGAAGACATGCCTTTGGGGTCCAAAGTTACCCTGCGCGGCGACCGTATGTACGAATTCCTTGATCGTCTGATCACAGTTGCTATGCCCCGTATCCGCGACTTTCGCGGCGTATCGGGCAAATCCTTTGACGGCCGCGGCAACTATGCCACCGGTATCAAAGAGCACCTGATATTCCCAGAAATCAACTTCGACAAGATCGATGAGAACTGGGGCATGGATATCGTGATCTGCACAACAGCGAACACTGACGCTGAAGCAAAAGCATTGTTGAAAGCCTTCAACATGCCTTTCAACAGCTAAGCGTTAGGGAGAGATTGACAAATGGCTAAGAAATCCATGATCGCACGCGAAGTGAAGCGTGAAAAGCTGGTCAAGCAGTACGCCGCAAAGCGCGCCGCATTGAAGGCAATCATCAACGACAAAGAAAAGCCCGTGGAAGAGCGGTTCAAGGCAACACTTGAACTGGCCAAACTGCCACGGAACTCTTCTGCGACCCGTATGCATAACCGTTGCCAGCTCACCGGGCGTCCACACGCCTATTACCGCAAACTCAAGATCAGCCGGATCGCGCTGCGGGACCTTGGTTCCAATGGCGAAATCCCCGGCATGGTCAAGTCGAGCTGGTAAGGAGCACATATTATGAACGATCCTATCGGTGATATGCTCACACGTATCCGTAACGGCCAGATGCGCGGCAAGGCTGTGGTGGAAACACCTGCATCCAAACTGCGCGCTTGGGTTCTGGATGTGCTTTCCGACGAAGGTTACATCCGCGGCTACACAAAGAAGGATGGCAAAGATGGCCACCCTGCCTTTGCAATCGAGCTGAAGTACTACGAAGGCACCCCTGTTATTCGTGAAGTGAAGCGGGTTTCCAAACCTGGCCGTCGCGTTTACCTGAGCGCCAATGACCTCCCATCTGTCCGTCAGGGCCTGGGTGTGTCGATTGTCTCCACCTCTCAAGGTGTGATGTCGGATGCAAAAGCACGCAGCGCCAATATTGGCGGCGAAGTGCTCTGCACTGTATTCTAAGGGGATATCAATGTCTCGTATTGGTAAAAAACCGGTTGAGCTGCCCTCTGGCGTTACTGCCAGCGTGTCCGGCCAGACCGTTGAAGTGAAAGGCCCAAAAGGGACCCGCACCTTCAAAGCAACCGACGATGTCACGCTTTCGGTTGAAGGCAATGTCGTCACTGTCACCCCGCGTGGCAAATCCAAGCGCGCGCGCCAGCAGTGGGGCATGAGCCGCACAATGGTTGCGAACCTTGCGACTGGCGTATCGACAGGTTTCAAGAAAGAGCTTGAACTGTCGGGCGTTGGTTACCGGGCACAGATGCAGGGCAATACCCTGAAACTGTCCTTGGGCTATAGCCATGATGTGAACTTCGAAGTGCCTGCCGGTGTCACTGTGACATCCGAAAAGCCAACCGAAATCACTGTGGAAGGTATCGACGAGCAACTTGTTGGTCAGGTCGCGGCAAACATCCGCGAATGGCGCAAACCAGAGCCCTACAAAGGCAAAGGCATCAAGTACAAAGGCGAGTACATCTTCCGCAAAGAAGGCAAGAAGAAGTAAGGAACGCGATAATGGCAAACAGCAAAAGAGCACTGTTTCTGAAGCGCCGCATGCGCGTTCGGAACAAACTGCGGGGCATCACTGCCAACCAAGGGCGCGCGCGTCTTTCGGTTCACCGCAGCAACAAGAACATCAGCGCCCAGCTGATCGAC
>CAYGMX010000596.1:0-1220 GCA_964351055.1 uncultured Loktanella sp.
AGGTCATCCTGCGCAGCCTGAGCGAAGTCGTGGGATCGTGCATGTTTGTCACGGCTTTGGCCTTGATCCCGCTCACCACGGCCTCGGCGGTCATTCAGGCCACGCCTTTGGTGGTTGCGATGGGGGCGGGGCTGTTTCTGGGTCAACCGATTGGCTGGCGGCGCTGGGGGGCTATCTGCGTGGGGTTCATCGGGGTGCTGATCATCATCCGCGCGGGCATGGAGGGGTTTCAGCCTGCGACACTTTTTGCAGTCGGCGGAATGCTGGGTCTTGCCTCGCGCGATCTGCTGACTAGAAGTCTGAACGTCAAACTTAATGGTGTGCAACTTGGTACACATGCCTATGTTTTGCTGTTTCCGGCAGGTCTGATCCTGACTTATGCGCAGGGACAACAGTTTGTCATGCCCGACGCGGGCCAGTCGCTGCTGCTGCTGGCGGGAATCGTCATCGGCATGTTCGCCTATCTGACCATTATCACGGCGACCAGAACCGGAAATGCAGGGATCATTTCATCATTCCGTTACAGCCGGATGGTCTTTGCGCTGGTGATCGGCTTTGTTGTATTTGCTGAAACGCCGGACGCGCCAACCCTGATCGGGGCGGCGATCATCATCGCATCCGGGATCTACACGCTTTGGCGCGAGGCCCGCCTGCACCGCGCTTCACTTACACCGAAACCGGCGCTATAGAGGCACTGATACCGCTAACATTCTCCCGAAGGAGCACGCTCATGAGCACGATCATCGACATTCACGCCCGCGAAATTCTGGATAGCCGGGGCAACCCCACAGTCGAGGTGGATGTGATCCTCGAAGACGGCACCATGGGTCGTGCTGCTGTGCCATCAGGCGCGTCAACGGGCGCGCATGAGGCAGTGGAAAAGCGGGACGGCGACAAGAGCCGCTATATGGGCAAAGGCGTTCTGGAAGCTGTCGCTGCGGTAAACGGCGAAATCGCCGAGGCGATACTCGGGTTTGACGCAACCGAACAGGTTGGCATCGACATGACAATGATCGAACTGGACGGCACGCCGAACAAAGGGCGGCTTGGCGCGAACGCGATCCTTGGCGTGTCGATGGCGGTGGCCAAGGCCGCTGCTGATTTCACCGCACAACCCCTGTTTCGCTATATCGGCGGCACGTCTGCGCGTACCCTGCCGTTTCCGATGATCAACATCATCAACGGCTGCGAACACGCCAACAAACCCATCGAAATACAGG
>CAYGMX010000596.1:1230-1718 GCA_964351055.1 uncultured Loktanella sp.
ATATTCAGGAATTCATGATCATGCCGGTTGCCGCCGAAAACATCCGCGATGCCGTGCGCATGGGGTCGGAGGTGTTCCACACGCTGAAAAAAGAACTGTCGGCGGCGGGCCATAACACAGGGATCGGGGACGAAGGCGGCTTTGCACCCAACCTCGGATCAACGCGGGAAGCGCTTGATTTCATTATGACCTCGATTGAAAAGGCCGGTTACAAACCCGGCGAAGATATCTATCTGGCGCTCGATTGTGCGGCGACCGAATACTACAAGGATGGCAAATACGAGATGGTCGGCGAAGGGATTTCGCTGACATCGGACGAAAACGCGGCCTATCTGGCACAGCTTGCCACCGACTATCCGATCATCAGCATCGAGGACGGCATGGCCGAAGACGACTGGGACGGTTGGAAGACACTGACCGAATTGACCGGTGACAGGCTGCAACTGGTGGGTGACGATCTTCTTGTGACCAACCCTGCCCGACTGGCC
>CAYGMX010000597.1:0-1715 GCA_964351055.1 uncultured Loktanella sp.
ATCGTCTGGATCACGCAGCAATTGCCGTTCTTCAATATCTCCAACTTCTACTGGACCGTTCCTGTCCTGCTGTGCATTTATGCTGTCCCCTTGCGGCATAAGCCTGGCATTGCAACGGGATTCGTAACCGGCGCGGCCATCCTGACCTTGTCGATCACGCTGCGGTCTGTTGATGAAATCCTGTGCGACATCGTCCCGCTTGGCACACATTTCACGTGGCATCTGCTGAATGGGATCATGCTGGGCTGGATGATCCATGTTTACACGCGCCATATGCTTGCGACCGTCCGCCAAGGGCGATAAACGCTGCAAAAGTTTTACCGGAGAGTTTGTCCATGTCGATCGACACCGAAACAGCCCGCCGCGTCGCCAAACTGGCCCGCATCAAGGTGGAAGACGACGCATTGCCCGCGCTGGCATCCGAGTTCAGCGCCATCCTGGGCTTTATCGAACAACTCAACGAGGTTGATGTGGACGGCGTGGAACCGATGACATCGGTGACCCCGCAACGCCTGAAACGGCGCGCGGACGTGGTGACCGATGGCAACCAGCAAGCCGCCATCCTCAAGAACGCCCCCGATGCCCGCGAAGGGTTCTTTGCTGTGCCAAAGGTAGTCGAATAATGAGCGACCTGACAAAACTGACCATCGCGCAGGCCCGTGACGCCATGCGCAAAGGCGATACCACAAGCGCCGAGATTACCGCCGCCTGCCTGACTGCCATCGCAGGTGCAGACGCGCTGGGCGCTTTCGTGCACCATACACCCGAGATCGCAACCGCTCAGGCCGCCGCCGCAGATGAGCGCATCAAGGCGGGGGAAGCCCCAGATATGTGCGGTATTCCTTTGGGGATCAAAGACCTGTTCTGCACCAAGGGTGTGCCGTCACAGGCGGCGTCACGTATCCTTGAAGGTTTCAAGCCGGAATATGAATCCACCGTCACCACCCAGCTTTTCGATGCGGGTGCGGTGATGCTGGGCAAGTTGAACATGGACGAATTCGCGATGGGCTCGTCCAATGAAACTTCGGTCTACGGCAATGCGGTGAACCCGTGGCGGCGTGGCAACGATGATGCGGCCTTGACCCCCGGTGGGTCTTCGGGCGGATCAGCCAGCGCCGTTGCGGCTGACCTGTGCTTGGCCGCCACTGGCACTGATACCGGCGGGTCGATCCGCCAGCCTGCGGCCTTTGTGGGCATCACCGGCCTCAAGCCAACCTATGGGCGTGTGTCCCGCTGGGGCATCGTGGCTTTTGCATCCTCGCTGGACCAGGCAGGCCCGATGACCAAGGATGTCCGCGATTGCGCCATCATGCTGGGCGCGATGTGTGGCCATGACCCCAAGGACAGCACCAGCGCCGACCTGCCCGTGCCTGATTTCGAAGCAGCCCTGACCGGCGATATTCGCGGAAAGACCATCGGTATTCCCAAAGAATACCGCATGGACGGGATGCCCGCCGAGATCGAGAAACTGTGGCAAGACGGCACAGCCATGCTCAAAGACGCAGGCGCGAAAATCGTGGATATCAGCCTGCCGCATACGAAATACGCGTTGCCGGCCTATTACGTGATCGCCCCTGCCGAGGCGTCTTCCAATCTTGCCCGCTATGACGGGGTGCGCTTTGGCCACCGCGCCAAGCTGGCGCAGGGTGACGGGATCACCGAGATGTATGAAAAGACCCGCGCCGAAGGGTTCGGCGCAGAGGTGCAGCGCCGTG
>CAYGMX010000598.1:0-1709 GCA_964351055.1 uncultured Loktanella sp.
GATGGAGCCCGGTGCGCCGTGTCCCACCGTGATCACCTATTATCAGGACAAGTCGTTCACGATGGAAATCAAGACGCCACCTGCGTCTTATTACATCAAGAAAGCGGCCAAGTTGCAGTCCGGTTCGAAAACGCCCGGTAAATCGGTCGCTGGTTCGATCACCGGCAAGCAGGTTCGTGAAATCGCAGAAGCCAAGATGAATGACCTCAACGCGACCTCCATCGAAGGCGCTATGCTGATCATCGCGGGTTCTGCACGCTCTATGGGCATCGAGGTGAAGTAATGGCAAAATTTGGTAAGCGTACAACCGCAGCCCGCGCCGCATTTGCAGACAAGCACAATGTATCGGTCACAGAAGCTGCTGCATTGGTCAAAGACAACGCAAAGGCGAAGTTTGACGAATCCATCGAGATCGCAATGGTGCTGGGCGTTGACCCCCGCCATGCCGACCAGATGGTCCGTGGCACCGTCAACCTGCCGCACGGCACAGGTAAAACTGTCCGCGTTGCTGTTTTCGCCCGTGGCGAAAAGGCTGACGAAGCAAAAGCAGCCGGTGCAGATATCGTCGGTGCAGAAGACCTGATGGAAACCATTCAGGGCGGGACCATTGATTTCGACCGTTGCATCGCCACACCCGACATGATGGCCATCGTCGGTCGTCTGGGTAAGGTTTTGGGTCCACGTAACCTGATGCCGAACCCGCGCGTTGGCACAGTGACAATGGACGTCAAGGAAGCTGTCGAAGCGGCCAAGGGCGGTCAGGTCCAGTTCAAAGCTGAAAAAGCAGGTGTTGTGCATGCCGGTATCGGCAAGGCATCTTTTTCTGCCCAGCAATTGGAAGAAAACATGCGGGCCTTTGTTGACGCGGTTGGCAAAGCCAAGCCGTCGGGCGCAAAGGGCACCTACATGAAAAAGATCAACGTCAGCTCGACAATGGGCCCCGGCGTTTCTGTGGATGTCGCTTCGGCCACTGGCAACACATAAGCCAGCGCTGTTTGTGTATGAAAAATGGCAGGCCCTTTCGCGAGGGTCTGCCATTTGTATTTCACGATTTGTCAAGAAGTTTGGCCCTGGCCCTTGGCTTTTGGGTCAATCGCTACTAAATCACGACGCAGGCCCGAAGGATTGATTCGTTCGGGCCTTTATTCGTCCGAGACGGTGGGTTGGCCAAATGCCGATAATTCCTGCCTGAGACGGGAAGACCAGATTTAGCGGGGCTCACCCCGGTCATCTCTGGCTCGCCCCCGTTTACATGGACTGTAGATGTTGGGCGGCTGAGCCGTTTGACAAAATGTGAGCCGGTGCCGGGACTAATCCGGTGCCAAACTTGGAGTGAAACTGTGGATAGAGCACAAAAAGAACAGCTGGTCGACGATCTCGGCCAGATCTTTGAAAGCTCTGGCGTCGTAGTGGTTGCCCGCTACGAAGGAATGACAGTTGCCGAAATGCAGGACCTGCGCGCGCAAATGCGTGACGGTGGTGGGTTCGTGCGCGTTGCCAAGAACAAGCTCGCCAAAATCGCTCTCGAGGGCAAGCCATGCGCAAGCATCGCGGAATACCTCGAAGGCATGACTGTACTTGCCTATTCCGAAGACCCTGTCGCAGCTGCGAAGGTCGTGGACGCATATGCCAAGAAGAACGAGAAACTCGTCATTCTTGGTGGTGCAATGGGTGATACAGCACTGGACGTGGCTGGTGTGAAAGCCGTT
>CAYGMX010000599.1:0-1708 GCA_964351055.1 uncultured Loktanella sp.
ATCAGTCAGCTAGTCACGCAAGACGTTGCCAGATACCGCAATGGAATTCTTGCCTGCACGAATGGTTTCGAGCGACAAACGGGTCGCCGCACGCGGTGTCATGATCTTGAACTTGTCGGCAACACCAGCTGCGGCAAGGATGGGTCTGACATACTTGAGCAGTTCGGCGTCGTGCGCACGCCCCTCGTCGAGCCAGAAAATTGCCTGACAGCCTTCGGCCTTCTGACGGCTGATGGCGAGCTTGACCCAATCCTCAATGGGGGCTTTCTTGGTCGATGCAGACCGCCAGATGTCGCCGGCTTCGACAGCATGTTCCAGCAGGATATCACCGTTCGCGAATACGATACGCACCGTCCCGTCATGCGGAATTTCAAACGTCGTCGGGTGCGACCCGTATTCTTCTGCCTTTTGCGCCATCAGGCCGACATTTTGCACAGTGCCCGCGGTGCGCGGGTCGAGTGCCCCTGTTTCTTTGAAATACGCAACAGATTCGTCATAGACCGGTGCATAAGAGCTGTCTGGAATGACACAATTGGTGTCCGCTTCTTTGCCATCTGGCCCCCAGCCTTTTCCGCCTGCGCGGATCAAGGCAGGGATCGAGGCGTCGATGATCACGTCAGACGGCACGTGCAGGTTCGTGATACCCTTGTCTGAATTGACCATGTAAAGCGCTGGACGGTCCGCCATCACAGCGTCGATCACAGCCAAGATTTCTTCGGACTCAGGCATTGTCGCAACCTGATCCAGCAGCGCACCAAGACCGGAATTCGGATTTACGCCTGCTGCCGCAAGCTTCTCGCCGTAGGCATCAAAGACCGGCTGCAGGAATACCTTTACGGCATGGCCAAAGATGATCGGATCAGAAACCTTCATCATCGTGGCTTTCAGGTGGATCGAAAACAAAATGCCAGCCGCCTTTGTTGCTTCGATCTGTGCGGCCAGGAAGGCATCAAGTGCGCGTGCCGACATGAAAGTGGCATCAACCACAGTGCCCGCCGTGTAAGAAACACTTTCCTTCAAGGTGGTGATGCTGCCGTCCTGTGAGACAAGTTCAATACGTGCCGCACCAGCCTGTTCGGCAGTCAGCGTGACCGATTTCTCGTTGGAAAAGAAATCATTTGCAGACATCGTTGAGACAGTCGTCTTACTGTCCGGCGACCATTCACCCATCGAATGCGGGTTGGACATCGCATAGCTCTTGACCGCGACAGCCGCGCGGCGATCCGAATTGCCTTCGCGCAGGACGGGGTTTACGGCCGACCCTTTAATCGCATCGAAACGTGCGCGAATGGCCCTTTGCGCATCATCTGAAGGATCTTCGGGATAGTCCGGAATGGCATAGCCCTTGGCCTGCAACTCTTTGACCGCCGCGACCAACTGCGGCACAGAAGCGGAGATATTCGGGAGTTTGATCACATTCGCAGTCGGTTGTTTGACCAGTTCGCCCAACTCGGCCAGATCATCCGGCTGGCGTTGATCCGCAGTCAGGTTTTCAGGAAACGCCGCGATGATCCGCCCCGCAAGCGAAATGTCCTTAACGCCAACACTGACCCCCGCGGCTCTGGCGAAAGACTGGATAACCGGAAGGAGCGACACCGATGCAAGCTGGGGCGCTTCGTCAACTTTGGTATAGATAATATCTGGCGTTGCGGTGTTGGTCATGGATATGTGCCGATCTTTCAAATTAGAGATTTTGCGATGAGTTCTC
>CAYGMX010000600.1:0-1707 GCA_964351055.1 uncultured Loktanella sp.
TTCTGCAAATGCTGGACGCAACCATGCGTCTGGCAACCCCGCTTTTGCTGGCCTGTCTTGCAGGCCTTTATTCAGAGCGGGCCGGTATCTTTGATATCGGGCTAGAGGGGAAAATGCTGGCGGCGGCGTTCCTGTCGGCCGCGATCGCAGCTGTCTCGGGCAGCGTTTGGTTGGGGCTTTTGGCAGGGATCGGCGCATCTCTGGTGCTGTCGCTGATCCATGGCCTGGCCTCGATCACGTTCAGAGGCAATCAGCTGATTTCCGGCGTGGCCATCAATTTTCTGGCTGCGGGTTTGACGGTTGTGGTGGCGCAAAGCTGGTTCCGTCAGGGCGGGCGTACCCCGCAACTGTCGGGTGATGCGCGCTTCAACCCCATCGAACTGCCTTTCGCGGAAGCCTTGCAGAACGTCCCTGTCTTGGGGCCGATCTATTATGAACTGATCTCGGGGCATACGATCCTTGTCTATGTGGCGTTGCTGATGGTGCCACTGACTTGGTGGATCATGTTCCGCACCCGTTTCGGCCTGCGCTTGCGGGCTGTGGGCGAGAACCCTGCCGCAGTTGATACCGCTGGCGTTTCGGTCATCTGGCTCCGCTTTGCCGCGGTGGGTATTTGCGGCCTTCTTTGCGGGATTGCGGGGGCCTACCTTGCGACCGCGCTGCAAGCGGGCTTTGTGAAGGACATGACCGCCGGTCGGGGCTACATCGCGCTTGCCGCGCTCATCTTTGCCAAGTGGCGGCCATGGTATGCGCTTTACGCCTGTCTGCTGTTCGGCTTCCTGCAAGCGATGTCGCTGCGCTCTGACGTGATCGAACGCGTCATCGGTTTTCAGGTCAACGGCCAGTTTCTGGATGTCCTGCCGTTTATCCTAACCGTGGTGATCCTTGCCGGTTTTGTCGGCAAAGCCATCCCGCCACGCGCAGGGGGGGCACCCTATGTCAAAGAACGCTAAGGCGCTTGCCGCCAGCATCAGTGAACGGGCGGGCGATGCACCTGTCGGTATCGGTCTGATCCTCGGGTCGGGGCTTGGGCATATCGCCAATAGCGTGGATGGCGTGGCGATCCCTTACAGTGATCTGGACGGCTTCCCCCACGCAGGCGTATCGGGGCACAACCCCAACCTTGTGATCGGTGATCTCGAGGGCCAGCGGGTCGCGGTTTTCGGCGGGCGGGCGCACTATTACGAAAGCGGGCGCGGCGATGCGATGCGGCTGCCGCTGGAGGTGCTCAAGGAACTGGGTGCCGACACCATGATCGCCACCAATGCGGCAGGGTCGATGCGGCCCGATATGCCCACAGGGTCGATCATGTGCCTGTCCGACCATATCAATTTTTCGGGGCTGAATCCGCTGATCGGGGAACCGACAGATGCGCGCTTTGTCCCGATGAAAGATGCCTATGATCCGTCGCTGCGTGCGGCGCTGCGGGATGCTGCGAGCGCCACCGGCACGGAAATGTATGACGGCATCTATGCATGGTATTCCGGCCCGTCATTCGAAACCCCAGCCGAAATCAGGGCCATCGCCATGCTGGGGGCCGATGCGGTGGGCATGTCCACGGTTCCCGAAGTGATCCTTGCGCGCTTTCTGGGGCTCAAGGCGGCGGCAATCTCGACGATCACGAACATGGCGGCAGGGATGAGTGACGAGGCAATCAGCCACGAACATACCAAAGCCATGGCGCCAATCGGAGCGGCCAAGCTGGAG
>CAYGMX010000601.1:0-1687 GCA_964351055.1 uncultured Loktanella sp.
CCGCTTTGAAACTGGCGATCAGTGCCAGAATTTTGTCGGCAGGTTGGGCAGAAAGGTTTTCCAGCATCAGGCAGCTCCGGTGGCGATTGGAAGGTCGGCGTACATGCCCCATTCGGACCAAGAGCCGTCGTAAAGCGAATGATCGGTTTTCCCGATCCGTTCAAGCGCAAGAGAGAGGATCGCAGCTGTCACACCGGACCCGCATGTCGTGATGACCGGCTTGTCCAGATCGACACCCGCATTGGAAAACACGGTGCGCAAGGCAGCCGGCGCTTTCATCGTGCCATCGGCATTCAGCAGATCGCGGTAGAACACATTACGCGACCCAGGAATATGACCCGAACGCATGCTCTCACGTGGCTCTTGCACTTCGCCTTTGAAACGGGCGGGCGCGCGTGCATCGACGATACTGTGATCCCCGAGCTTTGCCGCGCGCGCAACTTCGGTCACGTCCCGGACGCGCTGCGGCTCCATGCGCACGGTCATATGACGATCACGGATTGTCGGGGCTGCGGTCGTTGTCTTGTACCCGTCTGCGAGCCATTTGGGCAGCCCGCCATCCAGCACTGCAACCCTTGTTTGCCCCATCAGGCGGAACAGCCACCACACCCGTGCCGCGGAAAACAACCCCATCCCGTCATAGACGACAACCTGATGGCCATCGCCCACACCCATCGCCCGCATCCGCGACATGAACTTTTCGACCGGCGGCGCCATATGCGGCAGTTCGGAACGGGCGTCGCTGATATCGTCGATGTCAAAAAACCGCGCACCGGGAATATGGCCTGCCTCGTATTCGGCGCGGGCGTTCCGGTCCATGTCGGGCAGGTACCATGACGCATCGAAAATGCGCAGGTCGGGGTCTTTCAGGTGCGCGTCAAGCCAAGCCGTGCTGACAAGCATCTTGGGGTCATCGGGTGTGGATGGTGTCATGACGCGCTCTCGTTACCACTTTATGCAGGGGTATCGTGCTGCAGAGAGCGTGACAAGTCTGCGCAGGGCTGATTGATGCGCTTGATGGTCCGATTCCGGTGTCACCACAACCAGACCGCGCAGGCTTGCCACAAGGCGCGACTCAATCGCCGTGGCGCAACAGCCGCTGCTTTTGACGGCCCCAGTCCCGCTTGGCCTCGGTGGCGCGTTTGTCGTGGTTCTTTTTGCCCTTGGCCGTTGCGATCTTGAGCTTCACCAGTCCGCGGTCGTTGAAATACATGACCAGTGGCACAAGGGTCATCCCCTCGCGTTTTGTCGCGTTCCACAGCCGCGCCAGTTCCTTGCGGCTGACCAGCAGTTTGCGCTTGCGCCGCTCTTCATGGCCGAACATGGCGCGGTCGTAGGGCGCGATATAGGCATTTGTCAGCCAGAGTTCGCCATCATCGACCGAGGCATAGCTGTCCGCGATATTCGATTGCCCGATCCGCAGTGACTTGACCTCGGACCCCGTTAGCATGATGCCAACCTCGATATCGTCCTCAATGGCGAAATCATACCGGGCACGCCGGTTTTCGGCGATGACTTTGTAGTTTTTGTTTTCGGGTTTCTTGGCCATAGTTGGGCTGAGATATGCGATGCAAGGCCATGGCACAAGATGTGCGCTTGGTTTGTCCGGTCCGGAGTGAAGAAGCAATGTTGACCCAGATTGCCCTTGGTACAGCCCTGATGCTGTTTTCGATCCTGATCGCAGGGA
>CAYGMX010000602.1:0-1684 GCA_964351055.1 uncultured Loktanella sp.
ACCGCATAGGCGCAATAACCGCCATATTGCGGGGCATAGCGGGCGGGGTCAGCGATGAAAGCATCGCGGTTGGCCTCTGACGCAAAGCGCCATGAGGCCCCCATATGGTCGTGCGTGATTGCAGGGTCTCCGGCGACAGCGGCACCTTGGGTAAAATACGCAACGACGTCACTGCCATCCACGGCAATGCCGCTTTCGGCGTAAACCTGCGGTGTCGCAGCCATGGCGCGGGGACCGAAAGCCGAAACTGCAGGGGCTGCGATGGCAAGTGTCATCAGGTGGCGGCGGGTCAGTTGCATATCATTCTCCAACGGCAAGAGGCGTGTCTGGCGTTAATTGGACCGATCAGGCGGACAAAAGCCAGTAGCCACACAGACATGTGACCTTTCGTTGCAAAACGGGTTGCAGGGCAAACAAGCCTATGTGCGGGTCGCGCTGAACGGAATGTTGTGCTGCTTGTGACGCAGGATCAGGCGGTCAATGCGCTTGCCGCGTTCAATGGCGCGCGCGGGTTGCGGTATCTCTTTGTGGATGTCGGGAAAGATGGCAACAAGCTCTGCCAGCGCAACGTCTGACAGGACGTCCATGGCCTGCGGACCAGACAGCATTGTCTCGCTCGGAACGCCTTCGGCGTAGATGATATCATGCTGATCCGTCATCAGATGATAATAGGTCAAAGGTGCGGCTTGTTCTTCGACAAAGACACCCTGCAATGCGGTCAGCTTGATCGCAGGCACCAAAATCTCGGTGCTGCCGAACATGCGTTCACAGACAGCCGAAGACACAAGCATCCGGTGCTGGCGCGACACCAAAAGATCACGTTCAGGGGCGTTTTGGCCCAGCGCCCCTTGTGTAAACCGCACAGGTGCCAATTTGCCAACGGCCCTGACCGTACTGTTCCCGATCCAGCGGATCGGCTGGAGCCCATGATCGCGGGTAAAGACGCGGTCTCCGACCTGCAACTGCTCGATCGGCCGATCACCGTCTTCGGTCGCGATCCTTGTGCCTGCGACATAGCAGGTTACAAAATCCCAAACGACACGGTTTCCCGAAAGGCCCGAAAAACTGGCCCCATTCAAAGAGTCGAGCGTCAGTGACCGAATGCCGCCCGCCTCAAGCGCGGCTTGATCCGAGTTGGCCGTCAATTCCGGCGCAAAATACAAATTTCCTGCCGTGTCCTGAAATACAACCGCCGAAATGCTGGCAGTGGTCCCGTCGACATAGGTAATTGTTGCATTATAGACTGCGGCGGCATCGAATACCTGCCCCGGACCGCCATTGATCCTGAAACTTTCGTTGGGGGTGTTATCCTGATCGTAGGCATCGGATGTCCCGCCGCCAAAACCGCCGCTTCCCGGCGACATCGTGACAGCTTGGTTCAGGAGCGCATTGCCTACACCGCCAAAGGTCTGGCCGACCAGCAAGCCCGCATTTTCCGCAAGCGTGTTCCCGTCAATTGGGTCAATATCAACGAGTGAACCGGTGCTCGGGTTGGTTACCGTCCCCAGACTAAAGACCGTAAATGTGGTCGGCATCGGTAAAATCCCCCGATATTACTTGTTAAGCGCACAATGACACGGCTTGTCCGGTTTTGCCATGTTAACCAAACCGAACATACAACATCTCAAGCGCCGCGCCAGATCCAGCCGCCGCCCAGAACGCGGGTGCTGTCGGGGTCATAAAA
>CAYGMX010000603.1:0-1677 GCA_964351055.1 uncultured Loktanella sp.
ATCGTCAATCAGGTCATAAGGCGACATACCCAGATCAAGAGCAGCCGCATAGATGAATGGCTTGAAGGCCGATCCGGTTTGCCGCAAGGCCTGTGTGGCGCGGTTGAACGCGCCCGTGGCGCTGATATTGCGGCCACCGACCATCGCGCGCACCGCGCCATCGGCGGACATCACGACAATAGCGGCCTGCGCTTCTGACCCTTCCTTTACATCGTTTTCAAAGACTGAAATCAGCGCCTCTTCAGCGGCCTTCTGGATGCGCTGGTCCAGTGTGGTGCGGATAATCACGTCTTCGGTGGTGTCGCGGGTAAAGAACTCCGGCCCGCTTTCCATCACCCAGTCGGCAAAGAACCCGCCAGAACTTGCGCGGGCGGCATCCGACAGGGTGGCCGGATTGGTGCGGGCATCATTGGCTTGGGCGGCGGTCAGTTTGCCCTGTTCTTCCATCAGGCCGATCACAACGGCGGCGCGGTTCTGAGCGCGTTCAAGGTTGCGGGTCGGGGCATTGGCCGAAGGCGCGGTGAGCAAGCCTGCAAGCATGGCCGCCTGTGCCGGATTGACCTGCGCGGCCGAAATCCCGAAATAGCGCTGGGCTGCGGCCTCGAAGCCGCGGCTGCCCGCACCCAGATAGGCGCGGTTCAGGTAGACCGTCAGGATTTCATCCTTGGTATAGGCAATCTCCATCCCGATCGCAAAAACAGCCTCGCGGGCCTTGCGCCAAAGCGATCCTTGGCGGCAATCGGCCTCGTAAGCGGCCTCGCTTTCCCAGCGGTCGGGGTCAAACGGCACACCAAGGCACAACAGCTTCGCGGTCTGCTGCGTGATCGTCGATCCGCCGTTGCCCGACAAAGGGCCACGCCCTTCGCGCAGGTTGATCCGGACGGCGGATGCGATCCCGCGCGGCGACAGGCCAAAGTGCCAGTAGAACCGCTTGTCTTCCGTTGCGACCACCGCATTCTTCAGATGGGGTGACACCTCATCAGCCGTCACCATCCCGCCGAACTGGTCGCCGCGCCAGGCAAAGACCTCGCCTTGCAGGTCGGTCATCGTGACGGAACCGCGTGTGCGGCCATCGATCAGGTCGGCCATCGCGGGCATCTGGGCTGCGAAATAGAACGAAAATCCGCCAATGATCAGGGCAGTCACAAGTCCCACGCGCCAACTGAAGGCCCACAGAATCCGCAAGGCCCAGCGGAACGGGGCCAGCAGCCAACCGATCAGACCACGGGGCTTTGCGCGCTTGGGGGCAGCCTTGCGGCGGGCCGCCGGTTTCGCGGCGGTCTTTTTGGGCGGGGCCTTTGTTTTTGTGCCGGTTTTGGCTGTATAGCGCCGCTCGGCCACCAAAGGGGGCCGCTTGTTGCCGTTTCCACTCATGATCCGCTCGACTGACTGTTTGGTCTGTTTTTCACACTATAGCGTCCTTGGTTCAAAATGTAGAGCGGGGATGAGTCGGTCTGGGTACGTTTTTTGGTCGCCTAATAAATAGGCGAAGTGACTAATTTGTGCAAAAATTGTGCAACAGGCTTTGTTAACATCCCGTTTAGCGGGGCCCGTCATCTTGCCGTTGCGTGGTTCACGCGCTTTTTGTCTCCCTGCAAGCGGGCGCTGCCGAAATGAGAGCCTGTAGAAAAATTTGCAAGGGGAAGAACGTGAAACTCATCATTGCAACAATCAAGC
>CAYGMX010000604.1:0-1673 GCA_964351055.1 uncultured Loktanella sp.
TTGTCGATCAACGATAGTCTCCGCTGCTTGTTGGGCTGAAAACGTCATACGCGGGGCAAGGTCCCATCAGGCACGTGCAGCTTGTCTGGCGCCCTGGGTTAGTATTGCTTGAAGCTTTGCCCGGTTCAAGTAGATGCCCGCGTTAACCTGTGTCGTGGTGCGCGCAAGCCGCCCAGCCGCGCGCAAGCAGGTGTTCCTGTCCGCGTCACAGCTCTTTTTCAAGACCATGAATAACAGGCAAAAAGGGCCAATCCGCTGCAACATCGCCGCTTGGAATGAAAATCCGTGTGACAACTGTGATATTGACACGTATGAGATATCAGTAAACCTTAATAAGGTTAACAATAGCCGGAATAAGCGTGTTTCATGTCAATGGTTTTTTCGGTTATCGGCATGCACAAGTCCGGTACCACACTTGCAGCGCAAATCCTCGATGCCTCCGGGGTGCCTATGGTTGAGGGGGTTGATACACGCAGTTATGACGCTGGAAACAAGTGCGAGCGCCTTTCTACCAACGAGATGAACAAAAAGTTGCTGGCTTGCGGCTCGAAAAACAGCCTGCGCGTTTTGGCGGAGTATCAAACAGGCAAAGACCTTCAGTCCCTTAAGGACAGCGCCCAAGAGATTGTCATGCAAGCAAAGCCGCAAGGCGGGGAATATTGGGGCTTTAAGGATCCACGCAATTGCCTGACCCATCCTTTCTGGGCCGAGCTGATACCAGACCTGCGGGTCATTTGTATTTTTCGGTCGGCATCAAGCGTCCGTCGGCATTATGTCGCGAGAAAATCCAAGATTAGAAACAACGGTGTGCGGGCGCTGCGGGCGTGGGCTGTTTATAACACTGCGGTGATCAGGATTTTCGAGCAGACGCGCCCTGACCATCGGATCCTTCTCAGCTACGATGCGCTTCTTGGAGATGATACCGAATTCGCACGTATGCAAAGGTTTGTAGGCCTCCCGCTCAAAGACTTACGGCGGCCCGAATTGAACCGCCGGAAGCGGGAAAAAGGCATTATGGAGAAAGTTGAAGCGAGACTCGTCAAGATGTTCTGGGGTCTGGATGTTCCTGCAATTGAAAACAGGTTGGCAGTCCTGTTCCAAGAGGATCGTGCGCAGGCAGCATCGACTTGATTGCAAAGAGACCTTGGCAAATGTGCGGTCGGAGCTCGCGTCTTCGAAAGGTGTGAGGGCTGATTACTCTGGCTCCAACTGCTGATCCAAAGGTCCAAGTCCATGTCTCATATTCTGGGGTTTGGGCGTCATCGGTGGTCGCGCAATGGACCCGATGACTGTCTTGTTGTCAGCGACATCCCGGGCAACGATGGCACCCGCTCCGATTGTGACGCCATCACCTATCGTCACATTGGGCAAGATGATCGCTCCCGCCCCTATGCTGCAACGGGCCCCAATGCTTGCGCGACCATTCAGGATTGCGCCACTGGCGATATGTGTGAAGGCGCCGACTTTGACCTCATGACTCAGGATCGTGCGGAAACCCAAAATGACATGGTCGCCGATCTCTACCTGCGATGAACAGATGGCATCCGGCAACACCATGACACCCGAGCCAATAGTGGTGTCCGCCTCGATAATGACCGTTGGATCGATCACCGACGTAAAGTCAAATCTGTCGCTAAAGGTTTCCACCCATCGCTGGCGCACCGATATACTGC
>CAYGMX010000605.1:0-1670 GCA_964351055.1 uncultured Loktanella sp.
GCATGAATGTGATTGTGACCGATAGCGGGTTTGGCCCTGATGATTTTACCTGCGGCTTTGTACCTTTGCGCGATGTGGCCGCAAATGACTGCGACTACGGGATCGATGTCGCATCAGACACATCCCCTGCCGCACTGGCCAAGCTGGGAAACGCCCCGATGATCCGTATCGACTTTCCGTCTTTTGCGGACGGTCGCGGGTTCACGCTGGCCGCCATGCTGCGGCGCGCGGGTTATAGGGGGCGTTTGCGGGCTAGGGGCCATGTGCTTGCCGACCAATACGCGATGGCGCGACGGTCAGGTTTCGACGAGGTCGAGATCCACGCGACCCTTGCCGCGCGCCAGCCTCAAGAGCAGTGGACCTACCGCGCAGACTGGCAAAACCACAACTATCAGGCGCGATTGCGCGGCTAGAGCCTTTCCCTGATCCAGATCAATGACTAAACGGAGGGCGTGTCTGTAAAGATGCGCCATGATCCTTATGACCGAGCAAACACCAGTGACCCTAAATACCGCCAAAGCCGTCCCGACCCTGCCAGATGCGCAAACGATCACCGACGTGAAACATTATACCGACCGGTTGTTTTCATTTCGGGTGACGCGCCCTGCGTCCTTGCGGTTCCGGTCGGGCGAATTCGTGATGATCGGGCTTATGGGTGACCCCGACCCAAAGACAGGAAAGCAAAAGCCGCTGTTGCGGGCCTATTCCATCGCGTCGCCATCTTGGGACGAAGAGTTGGAGTTCTACTCGATCAAGGTGCAGGACGGCCCGCTGACATCGCGGCTGCAACATATCCAACCGGGCGATGAACTGATCCTGCGGCCCAAACCGGTGGGCACACTGGTCCATGACGCGCTCTTGCCAGGCAAGCGGATCTGGTTCTTTGCGACCGGAACCGGCTTTGCCCCCTTTGCGTCCTTGTTGCGCGAACCGCAGACCTACGAGGATTACGACGAGGTGATCATCACGCATACTTGCCGCGAAGCCGGTGAGCTAACTTATGGACGCGACCTAATCGAGGCCCTGAAAACCGATGAATTGCTCAACGAGGTCATCGGGGAAGAGTTCTGGAAAAAGATCAAGTACTACCCTACAACCACACGCGAAGAGAGCCCCAAGATGGGCCGTATCACCGACCTGATGCGCTCGGGCGAGGCATTTACCGACCTTGGTGTGCCGCCGCTTTCACCTGACACGGACCGCGCGATGATCTGTGGCAACCTTGCGTTCAATCTCGAACTCAAGGACATGCTTGAGGAATACGGGCTTGTGGAAGGCGCGAACTCCAACCCGCAACACTATGTTGTCGAAAAAGCATTCCTGGATTGATCCTGCCTGACAGGACACGAAAAAGGCCGCATCAGAAATGATGCGGCCTTTTTTCTTTTTGGGCGGCAGGCACTTACATACCCAGAATGTTCCGAATGTTATCCAGAACAGGCTGCAGCAATGCCGGATTGTCTTTGGCGAAGTTCAGCGCGTTCGCCAGCGTGTCCTTCTGCCCCTGATCAATATCAGAGGTTTCAAGCAACGCGGTGACCGCTTCGACGTCAAAGCCTTCGATAGTCAAAAGCTCGTCGGCCGCTGCCATCAGATCATCACCGGCAGCGGTAGCGTCTTCGGCAGCCTGTTCAAGCGCAGCCTCCGCCTCTGCAGCAGCGGCTTCAAGT
>CAYGMX010000606.1:0-1667 GCA_964351055.1 uncultured Loktanella sp.
ATTTGATGCCTTTTGTGGTGTCGCCAGTCCCGTCATAGCTTTGGCGCGCAATGCGAATAGCTTCGGGCGTTTCCGCCTGATGGCATGTCAAGCAAGGCGTGAACTCAACCTCAAGCGTGTGCGGCTCATGGCATGAGTTACACGATGAAACAGGAGCCGCGTGAAAGAAGCGGCCAGAATACTCTTTGTCATCATAATGATAGCCCGAACCGCCGTAGCCGCCCAGCCAAGTGGCCGCAGCCGTGGCGTAATGTGGGTTGATGAAGCGCAGTTCGGGGCTGGGTGCATCAAGATCAAGACCAGCCGTGGCGTTAACGATATCCCGCCCTGCCGAGCGACCCTGATGGCATGTCATGCATGACGCCTCTACTCCGGTAACTGGATGGTTCAGGCCGCTCGGAAAAGGGACTTCTGTTACGCTTGCGAGGCCCGCGTTGTGGCAGGTGCCGCAGTCAACGACACCCCCGGTGTTGATCGGACCTTCGACGCTTCCTACAGCGGTGCCGTCAAGGCCGTGATAATCACGGAAACCCTCACCGGAATGGCATGTCGCGCAGACACCGCGGATTTCTTCATCTTCGTCCCAATGGGTAAACGCTTCCGAAGCCGCATTGGCGTGGGCCGAACGAAACCAGTCGCTGATGGCCTGATCGTTTGTGATATCGATGTCGGCAGGATTGAACGGACCGGACTGAGGCAACGCAAATGGCACGATGGCGTCCGTATCCTCGGCACCGTCTGCTTGGTTGTCGTTCTGCCCCTGCACCGCATGGGCACCGAACAAGAAAATCAGGAATGATACGAATGCAAAAACAGGCAAATTCGTCTTGGTCTCATGGCGCATCAGCCTACTCCGAAGTTTGCTGCAAGGGTGAACTTTGTAGGGCAGCGTAACATGCGCTTGATTTGCCTATATTGAGGTAGATCAAGGTTGGGCTTGTTGCACCGTGATACCCGTTTTCCATGCTCCAGCTTGGTTTTCGTTCAGGTCTCACCGTGCCATTTCCGTCCCCGCCACGCAGTGAGCAGGGCGTGCAAAGAGCAATCACGCAAGAGGCTGGGCTATGCCCGCCGCACGGCAAATCACTGCGCGTGACCATGGAGGTGGAAGACGGGGCAATCGTCGCGCAGGGCGCGCCAGTCGCGCGGCTACGGGAAACACCAGATGTCTGTTTTGTGGCGCCGATGCCCGCCCGTGTGGCCCGCATCACTCTGCTGAAGGGGCATCGGCTTTCTGAGGTTGTACTCTTTCAGGAGCCCGGTGAAGACACTGTCACCCATGACACGAGCGAGGCTAAGGACGAAACCGGCTTGCGTCGCTTGATGCAGCGGGCTGGTTTCTGGCCTCGTCTCGGGCGCAGGCCATTCGGCGGCATGCCAAACGCGGAAGAGCGCCCTGCGGCTATTTTCGTCATGGCCACGGATACGCGGCCCTTCGCACCAGATCCGCGCGTTGCTCTTGCTGGTCAGGAAGAGGCTTTTGGCCTTGGTATTCGCGCGCTGACACAGTTGTCAGACGGCCCTGTCTTTCTTTGCCAGCAGCGGGGTACCGACTTGATTGAAAGCGCAGATAGGCAGCAGGTTCGGGTCATGTCGAGCGGGCCACGTCATCCACAAGGGTCGGCAGGTTTGCGTATCCATACCCTTTTCCCAGCCGGTCTTACGAC
>CAYGMX010000607.1:0-1660 GCA_964351055.1 uncultured Loktanella sp.
CGTCGCGCCATCGCGTATTGGTCGGCAAGCACATGGCCCTTGGCCCGCAAACGTCCTTTGTAGCCCGCGCGCCGCAGCATGGCGGCCAGCGTGAACCCGCGCCCGTCTGCAAAAGACGGAAAATCGATACGGATCATCGGGGCATTTCCCAGCTTGGCTAGTGCGGCAGGGGATGTGTCCGATGCGACATCGATCCCGTAGTCGCAATCATTCGCGGCGACCTCGTGCAAAGGCACAAAGCCGTAGGTGAAATCATCAGGGCCAAACCCGCTATCGGTGACGATCACGTTCATGCTGCAATGTCCTTACGCGGGCGGTTATGGATACCACATTCCGTTTTTTCCACGCCACGCCAACGGCCTGCGCGGGGATCTTCAAGTGCACTTGCGCGTGTCGTGCACGGCATGCAACCAACAGACGGATAGCCTTGCGCCACCAGCGGATGCCGCGGCAGGTTGTGCTTGGCGATATAATCGCGCACGTCCTGCGATGTCCAATCGGCCAGCGGGTTGATCTTGATCTTGCGGTCTTCCATTTCAAAAAGCGGCAGTTGCGCGCGTTGTCCGCCCTGATATCGCTTGCGTCCGGTGATCCAGCCATCGAATTCCGCAAGTGCGCCATTCAGCGGCCGTGTCTTGCGCAGATCGCAGCAGGCATCGGGGTCGGCCTGATGCAGCAGGCCGTCCACATCTTCGGTCAGGACCGCGTTGCGTTCGGGGCCGATGACCCGCACGTCCGTCAGGCCCAGTTGCGCGGAAAGGTCGCGCTGATAGGCCAGCGTTTCGGGAAACAGCATTTCGGTGTCCAGAAAGATAACTGGCGTGGTTTTGTCGATTTCGGACACCATGTGCAGCAAAACAACAGCTTCAGCCCCGAAAGAGGACACAAGTGCCACCTTGCCGATCTGGACATCGGCCAAGGCGTGTTTCAACAGGGTTTGCGCATCCGATTTGCGGTGCAGGATATTACGACGTGCGGCAAGTTCTTTAAGCGGCATTGGCTTTGTCCTCGGCTGGATAAAGGATGGCTTTGAAAGGGGCGAGCCCAAGGCGGCGGTAGGTTTGCAGGAATGTTTCCTCTGCGTCGTGGCGCAGATCGAGGTATCCGGTCACCAGACGTTCAATTGCGGGCACGATCTCGTCCGCGCTGAAACCGGGACCCGCGCGTTCACCGATTGTTGTGGTTTCGGTCCCGTCACCGCCAAGGGTGATCTGGTAGTTTTCCACCCCCGCACGGTCGAGCCCCAAGATGCCGATATGCCCGACATGGTGATGCCCGCAGGCGTTGATGCAGCCGGATATCTTGATCTTGAGCTGCCCGATTTCATGTTCGATCTTCAATGCGTCAAAGCGGGTCGCAATCTCTTGCGCAATCGGGATCGACCGCGCCGTAGCCAAGGCACAGTAATCCATGCCGGGGCAGGCGATGATATCGGACGCAAGCCCGATGTTCGCTGTGGCAAGGTCGGCACCGCGCAGGGCGGCATAGACTTGGGCAAGATCGCCCTTGTGCACATGCGGCAGGATCACGTTCTGCTCGTGGCTGATCCGCAATTCGCCGTGCCCGTAGGTTTCGGCGATATCGGCCATGGCGCGCATCTGGTCGGATGTCGCATCGCCCGGCGTATTTCCGTGCTTTTTGATGCTGATCGACACGATGG
>CAYGMX010000608.1:0-1654 GCA_964351055.1 uncultured Loktanella sp.
CAAGGTGTTGTCTTGCCGGACGACACGAGCCAACGAAGGGAGCCGATATGGCCGATGTAAACCGGGGCAATCGCCCGCTTTCGCCGCATCTGACGATATACCGTCCGCAATGGACGTCGATGTCATCGATCCTAGTCCGGATTACGGGCAACGCCCTTATTGTCGCGGCCTTGATGATCGTCTGGTGGTTTGTTGCGGCGGCCTCTGGACCAGAGGCCTTTGCGGTCGCCAATGGTTTCATCACAAGCTGGTTCGGCGATCTGGTGATGACCCTTTCGGTGTTGGCACTATGGTATCACCTGCTGGGCGGCTTGCGCCATCTGGTCTGGGACAGTGGCCGGATGCTTGATGTTGAAAGATCGGAACTGGCCGCGCAGATGATGATGGTGCTGTCCGTTTTGCTGACAATCTTCACAGTGATCGTGGTTTAAGGAGCAAGACATGCAATTTCTCTCTGACCGCAAACGCGCCACCGGCATGGGCTCTGCCAAGACAGGGACAGAGCATCATTGGCAGATGATGGTGACGTCTGTCGCCTTACTGGTCCTGATCCCTTTGTTTATCTTTACTTTTGGTGCCATTCTTGGTGCGCCTTACGGGGAGGTGATTGCCTACTACCAGCGCCCCTTCCCGGCGGTCGTGGCCGCACTCACCATGCTGGTCGGCTTTGTCCATTTTCGGGGTGGTGTCCAAACCTTGATTGAGGACTATGTCCATGGTTTCGCCCGCAAAGCGACGATCATTATCATGATCTGTATCTCTTACGGTGCCGCAGCATTCGCGATTTTCGCGATCGTCCGCATCGCCCTTTAATGCCCCGGAGCAACTAAAACATGGCTGCATATGAATACGAAACCCACACCTATGACGCCATCGTCGTAGGCGCAGGTGGTGCAGGTCTGCGCGCGACACTTGGTCTGGCCGAGCAGGGCTTGCGCACGGCCTGTATCACCAAGGTGTTCCCGACACGCTCGCATACTGTTGCTGCACAGGGTGGCATTGCCGCATCGCTTGGCAATATGGGCCCCGACAGCTGGCAGTGGCATATGTATGACACCGTAAAGGGCTCTGACTGGTTGGGCGATACCGACGCGATGGAATACCTCGCACGCGAAGCGCCTAAGGCGGTTTACGAACTAGAACACTATGGCGTGCCGTTTTCGCGCACCGAAGAGGGGAAAATCTATCAGCGCCCCTTTGGCGGCCATACCACCGAATTCGGCGAAGGCCCACCGGTGCAGCGTACCTGCGCCGCCGCCGACCGGACCGGCCACGCCATTTTGCACACGCTTTACGGCCAGTCGCTGAAACAGCAGGCAGAATTCTATATCGAATATTTTGCCCTTGATCTGATCATGTCTGACGATGGCATCTGTCAGGGTGTGATCGCATGGAAGCTGGATGACGGCACCATGCATGTGTTCAACGCCAAGACCGTGGTGCTGGCGACAGGTGGTTATGGGCGCGCCTATTTCAGTGCGACCTCTGCCCATACCTGTACAGGTGACGGCGGCGGGATGGTGGCCCGTCAGGGTCTGCCGTTGCAGGATATGGAATTCGTGCAATTCCACCCCACCGGCATATATGGCGCAGGCTGCCTGATCACCGAAGGCGCACGCGGCGAGGGTGGTTATCTGACCAACTCCGAAGGCGA
>CAYGMX010000609.1:0-1651 GCA_964351055.1 uncultured Loktanella sp.
GCCGCACAATGCGCAACACGCTGATTGACCATTATCGCCGACGCGCCACAAGAAAACATGCTGAAACAACATATGCGCAAGAGGTCAAGATAACTGCGAACGCGGTCAAGGAAACCCAAGTTGAGACACCATGCAAATGCCTTGGTGCGGCCCTGTTAGATCTGAAACCCGAATATGCCAGCCTCTTGCAACGTGCCGACCTGGCCGAAGAACCCCGCGATCGCATCGCGGTCGATCTTGGTGTCACGGCCAATAATCTGAATGTGCGACTGCATCGAGCCCGTCAGGCGCTTAAAGCCACGCTTGAAAGATCGTGCCCAGCCTGTCGTGCCGGAAGTTCCATGGATTGTGAATGCGAATGACACAGAAAAAAGACATTGCCGGAGGCTTCGCCGATCCCAGAAATTTGCGGCCGCTGCATGGCCCGCGCTTCCTTACCAAACAGGGATCTTCAACGGCATGTTGGATCATTCGACGCTATCGCCGGTTTTGGTTGGCGCTTGCTCAGGGCCTCGAACCCGGCGATGATGTCGAGAAGTTCGGTGGTAATTTCGGTTTGCCGAACAGTCCTGATCTCAGCCTTCAATTCCTCAAGCCTGTCGTCAATTGATTGTTCGGCCTGTTGCATCAAAGCCAGCCGGGCAGCGTTCTCGGTCACCATCGCCTCGGCCGAAGCACGGAAGATACTGGAGAAAAGATGCCCTATTACTAGTTCGGCAAGCAGATCCGCGGCTGGCATGGTGAAGTTAGGCAGGGACCTCGAAACCCATGGCTGATCCACAAGGTCCGCAATCATTCTTGAATCAAGTGGCAGCAGACTCCGTATTACAGGTTCTTGCGACCCTCCCGCAGCACGCTCCGTAAAGGCAAGGTCGACCGCGATTTCGTCCGGCTGCGATTGGCGTGAGATATCTTCAAGTCGGGCGGCAAGAACGCCGGCGAGCCGACCGATGCCATCGGCCGACGCGGGTGGCAGCAACGTGCGCTCAGGCAAAATGTCCCGCGCCACCAGCGCATCTTTCATCCGTGCGCCGACACATAGGATGTGAACAGGGGGCGTATCAAGGCCTTGCCTTTCGAGGTGCTTGGACACGTCGTCAGCCAACAATTCGTTGTAGCCCCCGCACAGGCCGTGATCGGACCCGAACACGACAACAGCGCGCTTCGGTGGTCTTTTCGTGGTCAGCATGAGCGCGCCGTTGTGGTGCACAAACGCCCGGAAGCCTTCTAGAATAGTCCGATGATACGCTTCGATGGCCTGGGCGGCATGGTCGTAAGGCAAAGCGTTGATGGCGGACAGGGTCTTCATCGTGTGAACGATCCCGCGAATGCTGGTCAGCGTTTCGGTGCGATGCGAAAGGATCTCAAGCGTCTGGGCCATTTCCGCCCCCGATTGTCTCGCCCGCAGTGCGCGCAAGGTCGATGATCCGCTCGCGGTCTTCGTCACGCAGGGGTTCATTGGCAGCGATACGCGCTGCAATATCGCCAAGTGAGCCTGCTGCTGCAGCTCTCACACGTCCCATCGCGTCAATTGCTTCGGCTTCTGTCAGACCATCAAACAGCCCCTCCATCGCGGCGATCAGAACCGCCAATTCTTCGGCAGCCGCAATTGGATCGCGCTCGGGCTGCCTGCGGGCTGCGCGGACTGCGG
>CAYGMX010000610.1:0-1641 GCA_964351055.1 uncultured Loktanella sp.
CACCAGCGCTCTCGACGGTGCTGTTGCCACATCGCGAGATGGGCCAATGGTGTGTTGAGCAGCTTCTTGCAACAGAGGATCGGTTGGTTGTGACAGAAAGGATGGAATGTCCCTTGGTGCTGCGTCGGTCACACAAAGCCGCAATTTCGGACGCCTGACCATATCTTGTGCGTCAGCCGATTTTGGCGACCGGAGTTAATCAATTTCGATCGTTTTTGGACAAAAAACACGAACGTGCGGCAAGAAATCGGTTGGCGTTGATTGCCACTTGATCGTTTGTCACAGACTGCCACCGTTCGACGGTTTCCTGTCATGCGCCTGCAGGTCGGGTGAAGCTGCAATGCGGCATCTGATAGTGCTACTGTTGTCCGCTCCGCCGCGAAAAACAACACGCTCGTGAACGTGCGCGCAGACCGGCCCCGTTGATTGCAACGGGGCCGCTGGCAGTTTCAGATGGCGGGGCGCTTACCAAGAAAACGCGAAGGTTTGTCTGGCTTCAAACGCTCCGGTCTCGGTTGCACTAAAGCGTGACTGAGAGACCCCCAGCCCATCAAGGATGTTAACGTTGCGCGCCGCAGACAGAGTCGCCGTCTGGCGGCTGCCGATCTGTTCGTAGTCCGCGGTGATGTCCCAGTGGGTGCCATTCACATTGGCCAGTGTCTTGAAGCTGAACATCGCGCCAAAGCCGCAGTCATCAGACCCGTCCGTGCCCGTGATCGTACAGAAAACACGGGGGGCGAACCGAACCTTTGCGCCAGCATCCAGCATATGCTCCATGCCAAGCTCCGCAAAGGCGCGGGCGTAGGTGGCAGGGTCGATATCCAGATCCACATCAGGAACCGAGATCTTGGAGCCGAGTGCAGCCGCATAAGCCAGATCAACACCTATGCGCGGTTTCACGACCAGATCATCGTACTCCCGCTCACCGCCTATGGCACCACCAATGAACAATCCAGCATAGGTATAGCTGCCGTCCGCAGTTTCGATCGTCTGCAATTCAAAGCTATGGTGCCCCACAGCGGCACTGCCGTAATAGCTCAGGATCAGGCCACCTTCTGTCGCATGCGCACCGAACAGACCCGCGTGGATGCCGACACCTGTGATGGTCCCGCTCGCCTCTGCCGTTTCGACATCCGACTTTGACAGGTAGCCCTCGACGAAGCGACCGAAAAGGCGGTTGTTTGCCTGACGCTCGCGCGACATCCCAAAGCTGAGCATGCCTGTTGTGCCGCGGTCTTCATCGTGGGTCATGCTGACCTCGCCCCAGGTTTCGTGATAAGTGTCGGTGACACAATCATAGCCTTCGGACCGGTAAGTCCCGTTCAGGCGCGAAGTGTCCCCTTCGCTGCTGCCATTCAGGGTGCCGCTTGGATCATCCGCATCGCCACAAGGCTGGGCCAAGGCTGACGTTTCTTCCAGCAAAATGAACTCGACCCGCCGGTTCAGCTCCATGCCCTGTGCTGTCGCGTTCGTGGCAATCGGGAGGCGTTCACCAAAACCCTTGGTCTCCAACTGCGCATCCTCGACACCACGGCTGATCAAGGCTGCTTTCACTGCATCCACACGGTTCTGGCTCAGCACAAGGTTGTATGCATCGCTTGCCCGAGAGTCGGTGTGACCTGCAATCATGAAACGTGCCCC
>CAYGMX010000611.1:0-442 GCA_964351055.1 uncultured Loktanella sp.
GACAACGCCGCCGCCCGCGCCCTGAAATTGTGGCTGAACGAGGCCGGTTGGGCCCATGATGACGTGTTTCTTGACCTCGACAACCTCGAAGCCGGGGTGGTGTGGCGCGATGCGCTGCGGCTGGCGAACCAGCGCTGCGAGGCGGTAGTCTTTCTGGCCTCGCCCGATAGCCTCGAAAGCGCAGCCTGCCACGAGGAGATCCGCCTGGCGGAGGATCTGGGCAAGGAATTGATCGTCCTGATCCAACGCGACCTTGAAGTAGCGGACCCGCGTCTGCTGCCCTTCGCGGATCACCACATCGTCAGCCTGCACGCGGACCCGAAAGACACCGTGTTGACGGTGACCGAGGCTGGCAGGCCGGTGGAGGTGCGGTTCCACACCCCCGCGCTGGAGCGTGTGAAGTCGCGGTTGCAGAAGCTGGGGTTGGCGCCCGAGCATTTCC
>CAYGMX010000611.1:452-945 GCA_964351055.1 uncultured Loktanella sp.
TCCCTTGGACGCCCGGGCAGGATCGCGACACCGCCTCGCCCTATCCAGGCCTTGCCGGGTTCAAGCAGGAAGATGCGGGCATCTTCTTTGGACGCAGTGCCGAAATTACCCGCGCGTTGGCGGATATCCGGCGGCTGGCGCGGTTGGAAGAAGGGGGCGTTTTGGCGATCATCGCCGCTTCCGGTGCAGGCAAATCTTCCTTCCTCAATGCCGGCCTCTGGCCCCGCCTCTTGCGTGACGACGCGGTGCTGCCGATTGCGGTCATGCGCCCTGGCACCGGGGCAGTGACCGGGGCGACCGGGCTTGCCCAGTCGCTGTCGGAGGCCTTCGCCCGGCACCAACAGCCGCAACCGGTGGATCGGATCAAGGATATCCTAGACCGAGACGGCGCAGCGGGGCTGGCGCGGTTGATTGGGGATCTGATCAACATGGCCGCAGCCGCCCGTGCAGTTGCCAATCCCGATGCCACCGCACCGCCCCCGATCCGTGCCAG
>CAYGMX010000611.1:955-1640 GCA_964351055.1 uncultured Loktanella sp.
ATCAGGCGGAGGAGCTTTTTGCCACGGACGCCACTGGGGAAAGCCGCAGGCTGCTGGAGCTTCTTGCTCCATTAGTGCGCCCCGGCGGCCAAGGACCACAGCTGATCGTCGTTGTCACGGTGCGCGCCGACAGAGTGGATGGACTGATGCAGGGGTTTCAGGAAGTAGGCATCGATGGCCTACACTCCATGCCGCTGCCGCCGATCCCGCATACTTCCTACCGCGACGTGATCCTGCGCCCGGCCGAGGTGGCGCGGGCTGCCGGGCTCGATATTACGATCGCCGAGGCTTTGGCCGACACGATTGTAGCTGATGCGCGGGGCGGTGACGCCCTGCCACTTCTGGCCTTTGCGCTGAAGCAAATGGTGGAGGATCACCGGACAGGTGCGCGGGTGAACTTGCAGCTGGAGGCCTATCGCAAGATGGGTGGCACCGATGGCGCGCTGGCACAGCACCTTGACACTGTCCGCCGTGACGTCCCGGTGGAGGGGTTCGAGAATGCGCTGAAGGCGCTGGTTCTGCCGCGACTTGCGACCTGGGACACCGAAGCACAGCCACCAGCGGCCAAGCGGCTGATCGCGCGCGAGGCAGAGCTGTTCGCGGGGCCGCGCGCGGCGCTGCGGCCCTTGGCTGATGCGTTGGTGGATGCGCGCCTGCTCACCCGAGGCGACGGCACGCTAGAGGT
>CAYGMX010000612.1:0-1638 GCA_964351055.1 uncultured Loktanella sp.
AGCCTGTCCAGAACCGTATCGATGGAAGGTCTGGCCGCCAGAAAATCGACAGGAAGCCGGGTCAGTTCAAGCAAGGCAGGATTGAACATGACCAACTGGCGGTTCTTGTCAAAGATTGCCAGACCTATGGAAAGCTGCGCAAACGTTTTGCCCAGTGTCTGGACGAAATGCTGCCTTTGCTGGTCCACACGCACAAGCGCGTTTGCATCACTCGCAAAATGAAGAAACCCCTCTGCCTGCACAACAGACCGGACGTCAAACCATTGGACATCATTCGCCTGCGCAGTTGGGATGCTGATCCGTTGTTCTGTCGGCGTCGCGGTATCCTTGATATCTACCTGAAGGCTGAAATGCGGACCCTGTGTCGCCGCAAATTCACAATAGGCGCGATTGGCCCAGCGCAGTTTCCCTGTCTTGTCTGTTTGCCAGATAAGCTGCGTTGAATGTGCCGCAAGGTCATGCATCAAAAGGGTCTCTGCGGTCCTGTCAGCTTGCATCCATTGCCGCGCAAGACCGGACCCGCCCTGCTTTTGGTTTGTGTGAAGTGTCAGCCTAAGCAGCGCATCCTCATGCTCTATTTCAAGAGAAACAGAGGGGTCTTGTGCGTTGCGCAAACGGATCACATTTGTTGCGGGGTTATCAATCGTCGCGTGCAGCGCCGGAAACCGCGCAGCCAAGGTGTTCAGGATCGTATCATAATCGGAAAGACCGCTGGATTTCTGTTGCAAGAGGGCCATCGCCTCACCTGTCGCATCAACCAGAGCTCTTTCACGGAACAGGAAAACCGCACTTGGACCGGCTGCATTTTCAGGATCGTCACCTGCGGTTGCTGTAGCAGGCTGTTTCGGTTTGAGCGCGGCAAGAATAAGCCCAGCGCCAACGATCGCCGCAAACAGGATCACAAAAAGATCCACCGCATTCATTAACATCGCTTGTCCAGTCCTGATCCTGCTCAAGGTCAGCATCGGTCAGGAAGGTTAATCTGCCCTTAATTGGAAAGACGGTATTACGGCCATGTCGGGATTGGCTGGTTCTGACCCAAAGGAATGCTGGTAAGCGGTTCGGTGGTAAGCACATGCCGCGGCCAGATCACCTCGACGACCGCACCACCGGTTGGCTGGCCAGTCCAGCTTGCATGCCCGTAACGACGGCTGTTTGAAAAGGACAGTTTTGCACCTGACCGTTCCAACAGCGTCTTGGCAATGAACAGCCCAAGCCCCATACCTTCGTACCCAGGACGGCGTGCCCCGTCTTCCAGCAACCTGCGCCGCCTGACGTAAGGATCGCCGATCCGGCCGATAACCGATTGCGGAAAGCCCTGACCATCATCCGATATCCGGACGATGATCTGGTCATCAGTCCAGCTGATCTCGACCCAAACCGTCGCCTCCGAGAAATCCACGGCATTCTGGATCAGGTTTCGCAGCCCATGGATGATTTCGGGTCGCCGTCTGATGATAGGCTGAGTCAGGCCTGCGCCTTCTTCTGGTGCGATATCAAAGAGCACGGTTTTTCCACGGCTGACGTGGGGTTCTGCCGCTTCGCGCACCACGGTTTCAACGGGGGCCTGACGGAGGTGCAAGTCATCCTTGCCGGCCCTGCCCATGGATTGCAGGATATCGCGGCAACGGTCGGCCT
>CAYGMX010000613.1:0-1636 GCA_964351055.1 uncultured Loktanella sp.
CCCTGCCCTTTACGCCTGCTATACCGCGCTCGGTTTTGCTGCCCAGATCCAGAACGGGGCAATGTGGAACGGGATGGACGAGGCGATACGGGCCGCCGAAACCTATCACTTCGGCTATCCGCTGCTGGCCGCAACTGCTGCCGGTATCGTTCTGGGCTGGGTTCGCCCCCGCGTGCGCGGCGCGATTGCTCCGGCTGATCTGGTGCTGAGCGTGTGTGGCGTGGCCGTGGCCATCTATCTGATCACGATTTTCGGCACATTGATGCGCAATGCCACCGGCACGCCCTTTGCGCCCATCGGGATGAGCCTTGCCGCTGTTGCAGGGACAGCCCTGATTATGGAACTTACCCGCCGTGTCGCGGGCCTTGCCCTGATTATCATTTCCGGCGTCTTTTTGGTCTATGTCTTTGTCGGTGACCTGCTGCCTGGCTTCCTGAACGCACCCGATATCACGTGGCAGCGGTTTTTCAGTCAAGTCTATACCGATGCAGGTATCTTGGGGCCAACGACAGCCGTTTCCTCGACCTATATCATCCTGTTCATCATCTTCGCGGCCTTCTTGCAGGCCTCCAAGGTCGGCGATTATTTTGTGAACTTCGCCTTTGCGGTGGCGGGCCGTGCGCGTGGCGGTCCGGCGAAGGTCGCGATCTTTGCCTCCGGCCTGATGGGGATGATCAACGGCACCTCTGCGGGCAACGTGGTCGCGACAGGGTCACTGACGATCCCCTTGATGAAAAAGGTGGGCTACAAGCCGACAACCGCGGGCGCGGTTGAGGCCGCAGCCTCCACCGGCGGACAGATCATGCCGCCGATCATGGGCGCCGGTGCCTTTATCATGGCGGAAATCACGGGTATTCCTTACACGGATATCGCGATTGCGGCGATCATTCCTGCGATCCTGTATTTTGTGTCGATCTACTTCATGGTCGATTTCGAGGCGGCCAAACTCGGCATGCGCGGTATGCGCTCCGATGAATTGCCCAAGGTAAAGGACATGATCCGCCGTGTGTTCCTGTTCCTGCCGATCATCATTCTGATCGCGGCCTTGTTCATGGGCTATTCGGTCATTCGCGCGGGCACGTTGGCAACGGCATCTGCGGCTGTGGTCAGCTGGTTCACACCCTACCGGATGGGTTTCAAATCGGTGACAAAGGCCTTTGAGCTTGCTGGCATCATGTCGATCCAGATCATCGCGGTCTGTGCCTGTGCGGGGATCATCGTGGGTGTCATCTCACTGACCGGTGTGGGCGCACGGTTCTCGTCCGTCCTGCTGAATATCGCTGAAGCCAACCAGTTGCTCGCGCTGTTCTTTGCCATGTGTATCGCCATCCTTCTGGGGATGGGGATGCCGACAACCGCGGCCTATGCTGTTGCTGCCTCTGTTGTGGCGCCGGGTCTGGTGCAACTGGGTATTCCAATGCTGACCGCACATTTCTTTGTGTTCTACTTTGCGGTCGTCTCGGCGATCACGCCCCCTGTTGCCTTGGCAAGCTACGCGGCGGCGGGGATATCGGGCGCCAACCCGATGGCGACCTCTGTGGCATCGTTCAAGATCGGCATCTCGGCCTTTATCGTGCCGTTCATGTTCTTCTACAACGGGGCGATCCTGATGGATGGTACTTGGGCAGAGATCATC
>CAYGMX010000614.1:0-1632 GCA_964351055.1 uncultured Loktanella sp.
CATCCATTTGCGTCATCGCCATATCGGATACGCTCGCCGAAGACACATCCGGTGCAATCATGGCACCGAAGCTCAGGGCAAGAATCAAAACAAGGCGAAGGACACGGATCATGTCACCCTTATGCAGCCTTCCAGCAAGGGGAGGTCAAGCCGTATTTTGTAACTTAGACGTGATGGGCCTGTACTAAGCGATAATCTGAAATCCACTTTCGTATTTGCATTCAAGGTTTTACGCTGGCGTTTGGCTACCGCCCGCTAAAGTAACTTGACCCCTCATCATTATATCATTAATTCTCGATATATGGATAAGAATCACGCTCTCGACGCTTTCGCCGCCCTCAGCCAGTCCACCCGGCTCGATGTATTCCGCCTGCTCGTCAAGGCCGGGGATGCGGGCATGTCGGCGGGCGACATCGGTGATACCCTCGGGGTGCGCCAGAATACGATGTCGGCCAACCTGGGCGTCCTGGCCCGCTCCGGTCTGATCCGCAATGAGCGCGAAGGGCGCAGCATCCGCTACTTCGCCGACATGGACGGGATGAGTGGCCTGCTGGCCTTCCTGATGGAGGATTGCTGCGGCGGTCGTCCCGAGCTGTGCCAGCCCGTCATCAATGAACTCGCCTGTGCCTGCTAGGAGGCTGTCATGACCACCGAACCCTACAACGTCCTGTTCCTCTGCACCGGCAATTCCGCCCGGTCGATCATCGCGGAAGCGATCATGAACCGGGAAGGCATGGGCAAGTTCAAAGCCTTCTCCGCCGGATCGAAGCCGGAGGCAGCACCCCATCCCTACACGCTCTACCTGCTCAAGGGCCTGAACCACGACATTGGCTTTGCGCGGTCCAAGAGCTGGGACGAGTTCGCCGGTCCCGACGCGCCGCAAATGGATTTCGTGTTCACCGTCTGCGATAACGCCGCCGCCGAAGAGTGTCCGTTTTGGCCGGGTCAGCCAATGACTGCACATTGGGGCGTTCCCGATCCGGTAAAAGCCGAAGGCCCGGAGGCCGCCCGGCGGTTCGCCTTCTCGGACACCTACCGGATGCTGCGCAGCCGTATCTCGATCTTCGTCAGTCTGCCCATCGGGTCGCTCGACCGGATGGCGCTGCAACGCAACCTCGATGACATCGGCAAGACCCCCGCCAAGGCCGACTGATCTGCAAAGACCGAAAGTCCGACATGACCGATACATCGCTTCCCGCTGCGGCGGGTCTGGGAACCTTTGAACGCTGGCTGTCCGTCTGGGTGGCGCTCGCCATCGGCGCGGGCCTGCTCCTTGGCAATCTCTTTCCGGGCCTCTTCGCGGCCCTCGCCGCGCTGGAGGTCGCCTCAGTCAACCTGCCCGTGGCGGTGCTGATCTGGGCGATGGTCTATCCGATGATGGTCGGCGTGGATTTCGGCGCGTTGCGGCAGGTGGGCGACAAGCCGAAAGGTCTGGTCGTGACGCTGGCGGTGAACTGGCTGATCAAGCCCTTCACCATGGCGGCGCTCGGCGTGCTGTTCTTCAACTACGTCTTCGCGGGCCTGATCCCGCCCGACGACGCGCAGGCCTACCTCGCGGGTGTCATCCTGCTGGGGGCCGCGCCCTGCACCGCGATCGTGTTCGTCTGGTCGAACCTCACGCGCGGCGCTCCG
>CAYGMX010000615.1:0-1624 GCA_964351055.1 uncultured Loktanella sp.
GCGGGGAAAAGGTGGTTTCCGTCTTTTCCCACACCCGTGACAATGGCACTGGCCAGTTCCAGATCAGACCAGCCGCCGACACCATGTTCGGCATCGGGCGAAATATTGGGTGCAACAAAGGTCCCGAACGGAGAGACAAAGCGCTGGCCACCCGCCAGCACATCGGCTGGGCCGTCTTCGCTGGTGTGGCATGACGCGCATCCGGCAACAATAAACACGGTTTCGCCGCGCGCTGCCTCCGCTGTTAGCCCTGCAAGGGCATCATCAGGCAGAGGCATCGGGCGGGTCAGAACCCAACCCGCCCCGATCGCCACAATGACAAGACCGCCAAGTAAGGCCCAGCGCGCCATAGCCCGATTACGGCCGCGGCGCGCGATATGCCTCGTGGCAGGACCCGCAAGACTGTCCGACAGGGCCAAAGGCGGCTTTCATCGCGTCCAGACCATCGCCAGCAACAGCGGCCAAGGCCACAGTCGCATCGGCCAGTTTGACCCGCTCTGCCGCAAACCCTTCTGCGTCCGACCAGATTTCAGGTTTTGCACGCGAGCCTTCGATGCTTGTGTCGGTGCCTTCGACCCAGTAACCGGCCTGATCGATGGCAGCCAAGGCGGCAAGGTTTGCCGAGGCCGCAGAGGCGACGCCGGCATCATAGGGGATATTCTCTTGGACCATCGCGCCGATGGCGCCAAGGTTAAAGCCGTAAAGGCCCATGTGGGCCATGCGTGCATCCATGCCGCGCTGCTGTTCGGGTGTCAGATGACCTGCTGCAAATGCGGAACCGACGAGCCCGAAAATTGCGGCTGTCGTGATGATGGCGCGTGTCTTAAATGGCATCTATGCCTCCCGTTATGAAAATTATCTTATGAATAAGCCTAGACGTGCGCCCGCGCGCTTCTCTAATCACGTTTGCGTGTTTTAACGCGGGCGGCGCAGGTCATTGGGGGTCAACCATGCGGGCCAGCCCCAAAACCGCTCTACCGCATAAAGCAGGATACAAACGGCAATGATGGCGGTCACGAACTTGATCTTCGCGGGCGAGGGCGGGTTCTGCGCCCAGCGTTTCGCCCGCAAGAGCCATCGGGGGTTCATGCGGCATCGTCGGTAAAACGCACTTTACCGATGTAAGGCAGGTTGCGGTTGCGTTGCGCAAAGTCGATGCCATAGCCCACGACAAATTCGTCAGGGATTTCGAAACCTGTCCAACTGGCCTTGAAATCCACCTCGCGGCGGGCGGGTTTATCCAGCAGCGCGATGGTCTTCAGCCGCGCGGGTTTGCGGTTCAGCAGAAATTTGGTGACATGGGCCAGCGTGTGGCCGGTATCAACGATATCTTCCACGACCAGCACATCGCGGCCTTCGATCTGGCCGCGTAAATCCTTGAGAATGCGCACTTCGCGGGTGCTTTCCATACCGTTTCCATAAGACGAGGCTTCAAGGAAATCGACCTCGACGGGCAGGTCCAGTTCACGCACCAGATCGGCAATAAAGACAAAGGACCCGCGCAGCAGCCCCACGACCACCAATTTGTTTGTATCGGCAAATTCGGCGCTGATATCACGGGCAAGCCCTTCGATCCTTGCTGCTATGGCCTTGGCACTGATCATTTCGTCGATAACATAGGGGC
>CAYGMX010000616.1:0-1624 GCA_964351055.1 uncultured Loktanella sp.
CTGTTCGGCCGCTCCGGTGTCGAGATTGTGCTGGGCGAGGGCGAGGCGATCCGGCTGTTTGATCCCCACGCGCGCATGGCCTTGGGCCGCCGTGTCGGGGCGATGCCCACCACGGCGCGGTTCAAACGCAAGGGGCAACCTTACCTGCAAGCCTTGCTGGACTATGTCATGGTGTCGCCGGGGCTGCGGGCCAAAGACCCCCAATGGCAAATCTGGCACCCCTTTGACCATCCGGTGTGCTACGAGGACAGAGCCCTTCGCAAAGCGCTTTTGCTGGCCTCTGACCACTTTCCGGTCGTTCTGGACATCAACTTGTGATTTGAATTTTCGGCTGCGCGAATTTATACTCTGAATATGAAACAGATCGTAGCAATCACGCTCGCGTTTGGATTGACTGCCCTTCCTGCTTTTGCGCAGGAGCCAGCAGAAAGCGACGTTGAAGACGGTTTCAGCCTCATGGAAGAAGGCGCGCGCATGCTGATGCGTGGCCTTATGGCGGAAATGGAACCGGCCATCACGGAATTGCGCGAGGGATTTGAAGAGATGGGGCCGGCCTTTGCCGAATTTGCCCGATCAGTCGGTCCTGCCTTTGCAGAATTGCTGAATCAAGTTGACGATTTCCGCAACTATGAAGCGCCGGAGTTCCAGCCAAACGGGGACATCATTCTGCGTCGCAAGCCGGATGCACCCTTGTGGCAGCCCGATCCGGAAACCGGCGATATCGAGCTATAAGGCCCGATTGAGCACCAAGGTCAGTCTGCGACCGATGACGTCTGCCCGCGGTACCAGTGATTTTCCTGGGAAGTGCTAAGCGGTGTCACTTCGGAGATACGCGCGCTCTCGTTGGTGTTGCCGTCATCGACATGCCTTGACCCTGCCTGCACCAGTTTGACGGTGCGTTTGGCAGGCTTGGATGGCGTGATGGCAACAACGCCATCTGTGTCGCTATCCTCGTCCTCGTCGTCAGCGGTCGCAAGCACAGGCAAATCATCCGCGTCGATCGCTTCGGATTGCAGGGTACCCTCGGTCAGTTTGATGACCACAATCGCTGTGTTGTCCTGATCGGGGTCGTCGAGTTGGCGCACTTGGGTCAGCAAGGCATTGGCGATATCGACGGCTTTGTCGTTCTGGGCGCGCTTCAGTGTCCGTGCGATCACCCCGTTCGACAGGAATTGCAGACCGTCGCTTGCCGCGATGACGATGTCGTCGGGCAACAGCGCCACGGGACGGCTGGGGCAGTCGATGCGTTCGATCTTGCCGCCAGAAATGGCCGATGTCAGTGTGTTCCGATCCGGATGATCACGACCCACTTCTTCGGACATCGCACCGGTCTTGACCATCATATCGATCTGCGGCGCCATCGAGTGGTCTTTGTTCAACTGCCGCAGCGCACCGTGACGGAACAAAAGAAGGGGTGAATCACCGATCGACACCCAATAAAGCTTGTTACGGCGTATGACCGTCGCAAGCAGGGTGGAGCCCATGCCATAGGTTTCGTCGTGGGCGTCGATATGGTCGGTCACGCGTTTGTTCGCGGCTTCGGCAGCGTCTTGCAATGCCGCAGGGATGATGAGATTGCCCTCTTCGAGCTTTTTCTCTTTCATCTTCAACTGGGAAAATGTCT
>CAYGMX010000617.1:0-1616 GCA_964351055.1 uncultured Loktanella sp.
CCGGCCCATCGCTTGATCCGCTCGCGCTGCGGCGCGCGGCGGCGGGGCGGCTGTCAGGCCTGTCACCATCGATCACCCGTGGGGTAAAGCCGGATTTCGCCTGCATCGCATCAGGCAGCTTAACGATTTCAAGCGCCCGCGCGCGGTGGGCGAGGCGGCGGATAAATCCGCGTTCTTCCAAGGCTGTGATCAGGCGGTGAATACCTGATTTGGAGCGCAGATCCAGCGCCTCTTTCATTTCATCAAAGCTGGGTGGCACCCCGTCGCGCTGTACGCGCTTGTGAATGAACTCCAAAAGGTCGAGCTGTTTTTTGGTTAACATCAGGCTGCTCCATTGCCACGTTTTGCATATGTTCTATGCATGTTCTTGTTTTGTGTCAACTCTGGCGTTCGGAACGTGCCCTCGGGACTGGTTTGCAAGACTAGGCAAGCGGCGAATCAAAGACGGATGACGTCGATCCGGTCGCCCGCAAGTCTGGCCGGATCATTGACGGGGCGGACGGCAAGGCAATTGGCATCAGACAGCACGGTCAACAGGGCACTGTCCTGCCGGTCAAAGATGGTTACACCCTCAGGGCCCTCATGCGCGCGCATATAGTGTTCGCGCGGGCCGTTGGCAGCGACGGCTTTGGCCAGAACCGCGCTATTGTGCGGGGCAGGGGTGGCACCCAGACCCAGCATCTTGCGCAGCACGGGCGCAAGGAAAACATGCCCGCAGACCATCGCCGAAACCGGATTTCCCGGCAGGCCGATCATCGTGGCGCCGCCCATCCGGCCCGCCATCAACGGTTTTCCAGGGCGCATGGCGATTTTATAGAACGCGCGGTCCAATCCTTTGGTCTGCGCCACCGCACCCACAAGATCATGGTCGCCCACAGATGCGCCACCGATCGTCACGATCAGGTCCGCATCTGCCGCAAGATCAAAGGCCAGCGAAAGCGAGGCTTCGGTATCCCGTGCGATAGGCAGCAGGCGGGCCTGCCCGCCAAGACTGTTGACCAAAGCGGCCAATCCAAAGCTGTTTGACGCAATGATCTGGTCATCGCCCGGGGCTTCGCCCGGTTGCACCAGTTCGTCGCCAGTGGCGATCAGCGCGACAACGGGGCGTCTGGTGACCGGCACAGCAGGAATATTCATCGCAGCAAGCAGGGCGATATCTGCCGGTGTCAGGATGCGCGGCGCGCTGATCGCGTCACCGATGGTGAAATCGGCACCGGCCGCGCGCAGATTTGTTGCCGCATTGTCGCTGTGATCCAGCGTGATGATGTCGGCGTCACGCGTGACATTTTCCTGAATAATCACGTGATCGGTGCCAGCGGGCAAAGGTGCGCCGGTAAAGATGCGCACCGCTTCGCCTGCTTTGACAGTGCCCGCCCATCTGTGGCCTGCCGCAGCTTCGCCAATCACGCGAAATCGCTGGCCAGCGGCGACCTGCGCACCATCAACCGCATAGCCATCCATGGCAGAGGCCGCAAAGGGTGGCTGATTGCGCATGGCGTAAACATCTTGCGCCAGCACGCGCCCGTAGGCCTGGAGCAAGGGAACCGTTTCCGCATCCAGCGGTGACACCAGCGCGAAAAGCTGCGCAAGGGCCGCATCGACCGTGATCATGGGTT
>CAYGMX010000618.1:0-1605 GCA_964351055.1 uncultured Loktanella sp.
CCAAAGCCACCCGAACTTTGCGAGGCAAGGCGCGACCCTGCGGAACGAATGGCCCCGTCAACATAGCGATGCGCTTGGGCAGCGCGTGACTGGGTTTGCCGCTCTGTCTCGCCCGGCAAGCAGGCGTAGGTGTATTGGGTCACCTGATCGGCCCCCATGAACTGCATCTGCGCGCGGCCCGGATAGGAATTGGTGACACCGCATGCCGTGACTACAGCAAGTCCCAGCACAGTGGTCACAGTCTTGTACAAACCCATCATTTTTTCCTCATTCCAGATTCTTGACACAAGTCTTGGGTGTCAGTCTGCGCAGAGGTCTTTGCCGAAAGTGAGGCGAAATCTTGTCGGCTAGCAGTGTTTGCGGTTTGGCAGGGTTTGGTTTCGGGCAGGTCCGCCTAGGTATTGAACAGGAAATGCATCACATCGCCGTCCTTGACGATATAGGCTTTGCCTTCCGCGCGCATCTTGCCAGCCTCTTTGGCGGGCTGTTCACCGCCAAGCCCGACAAAATCATCATAGGCGATCGTTTCGGCGCGGATAAAGCCGCGTTCGAAATCACCGTGGATGACACCGGCGGCCTGCGGGGCGGATGTGCCTTCCTTGATGGTCCATGCGCGGGCCTCCTTGGGACCAACCGTGAAATAGGTTTGCAGATGCAGCAGTGCGTATCCGGCGCGGATCAACCGGTCGAGGCCCGGCTCTTCCAGCCCCATTTCGCCCAAGAACATCTCGGCTTCGTCACGATCGAGCTGGCTGATCTCTTCTTCGATACGCGCGCTGATCACGACGGCAGAATTGCCCTGTGCTGCGGCCATTTCGGCCACGCGGGCGGACTGGCTGTTGCCGGTGCCTGCACTTTCCTCCTCGACGTTGCAGACGTAAAGAACGGGCTTCGTCGTCAGCAGTTGTAGCATCCGCCATTGCTTGGCGTCTTCGGGATCGACCTTGACGGTACGGGCAGGTTTGCCTTCTTCCAATGCGGCTTGCGCCATCTCCAAAAGCCGCACCTGCTGCACCGCCTCCTTATCGCCACCGCGCACCTTTCGGGTCAGGTTCTGAAGCCGCTTTTCGATGCTTTCGAGATCGGACAGCATGAGTGCTGTTTCAATCACATCGGCATCTTCCACCGGATCGACACGGCCTTCGACATGAGTGATGTCATCGTCTTCGAAACAGCGCAGCACATGGGCGATGGCATCGCATTCACGGATATTGGCCAGAAACTGGTTGCCCAGCCCTTCGCCCTTGCTGGCCCCTTTCACAAGACCCGCGATATCGACAAAGGTCATGCGGGTCGGAATGATCTGCTTAGAAGCGGCAATCGCAGCCAGTTTATCCAGCCGCGCATCAGGCACCGCGACATCGCCCACATTGGGTTCAATCGTGCAGAACGGGAAATTCGCGGCCTGCGCAGCAGCCGTGCGTGTCAGCGCATTAAACAAGGTCGATTTGCCCACATTCGGCAAACCCACGATACCCATCTTGAAACCCATCACAGCTCTCCTTTGATCCTTGCGGCGCTTCTAGGGGCGGAACGCAACCTCCGCAAGCGACACGAGGCGACACTCGGCCATTGATTTTCAGTGCCGCATCAAGCACACCGTGC
>CAYGMX010000619.1:0-1605 GCA_964351055.1 uncultured Loktanella sp.
CCCAAAGACGGAGAAGACATGGCCGAAACTGACCGCAACCCTTGGCGGCGGTTCCTCGTACTGCCGAACGAAAGCCGGACCAAGACACTTATAATGGCGTTTCTTGTGTCCGCCGTTTGTGCCCTGATGGTCAGTGGCGCGACAGTATTGCTGCGCCCGATCCAGGCGGCAAACCGCGCTGCAGAAGAACAGGCCCGGATCGAAGGACTGGTCAAGGGAATACCCGGGATGGCCAGCCTTTTGGCAAAATCGGGTGGCACGCTGTCGAAAGTTGTGATCGATCTCGGCGATGCGCGCGCTGCACAGGACGTCACGAGCGATACGCTTGATGCCGCACTTTCCGATACCGGCAACTGGACTGCGCTGGATGCCGGGGCGGATCTTGCCGGTCTGGGACAAAGGCCCAACTTCGTGCAGATATTCTTGTTGCGTGAGGGCGAGGATATATCGCTGGTCCTATTGCCAATGACAGGCCAAGGATATGGCGGGCGGATCGACGCGATCCTTGCCGTAGAAGGCGACATGAACACAATCGCCGGGATCGCGATTACAAGCCATTCCGAAACGCCCGGTCTGGGTGGGCGCATAGAGGATCCGTCATGGCAAGCCAATTTCCCCGGCACTGAATTGCGCGATAGCAGCGGTGATTTGCGATTTAACGTGGCGCGTGGTGACGCGGCAAGCGCTTATCAGGTGGATGGTATCACAGGTGCCACACGCACCACGCGCGGTATCTCGCAAATGGTGCGTTTCTGGCTTGGTCCCGATGGCTATGGTCCCTTGCTGCGCGCCATCGCACGTGGGGAGTTCTAGGCGATGGCTGCGCGTTTTGATTTCTGGAGTACACTGACAGAGCCGCTGATCCGGCAGAACCCTGTCACGTTGCAAATCCTCGGCATATGTTCTGCGCTCGCGGTGACCACCTCGCTGGCGACCGCGTTGACCATGTCGGTATCACTGACCGTGGTGCTGACATTATCGGCGGTAATCATTAGCCTGATCCGTCGCCATATCCCCGACACGATCCGGCTGATCGTACAAATCGTCATCGTCGCGTCACTGGTCATCGTGATTGATCAGGTGCTTCAAGCCTATCTCGCTGAGATCAGTCGGGCATTGTCGATCTACGTCAGCTTGATTACCACCAACTGCCTCGTCTTGGGTCGCACCGAAGCCTATGCGCGCCATCATGCGCCTTTTCCGGCTGCGGTCGACGCCTTCGGTAATGGCCTGGGCTATTCGTTGATCCTGTTGATCATCGGCGGGCTGCGGGAACTTTTCGGACGGGGGCAATTGTTCGGTTGGCAAACCTTACCTTTGGCGGATGAAGGCGGCTGGTTTACGCCGCTCAACCTCATGCTTTTGGCGCCTTCGGCATTCTTCCTGCTCGGAGGGCTGGTTTGGGCGATCCGTTCTCTTTGGCCAGAACAGGCTGAGGCCCCAGAAAATGTGCCTCCGACCCAAGCGAGGCCCGCGGAATGACCGATCTTTGGGCATTATTCCTCGCTGCGGCCTTTGTAGATAACATGCCGTTGACGCTTTTTTTGGGGTTATGCACGTTTCTTGCGTTGTCCAAGCGCCCTGAAAGCGCAATTGGTCTTGGGA
>CAYGMX010000620.1:0-1600 GCA_964351055.1 uncultured Loktanella sp.
CTTCAGATATATCAATTTCAAACAGCGTAGAGACAAAAGTGACCAGATGCGCCCTAACTTGTTGGCGCGCCCCGCCTGCATTATCTCTGTTTTTAGTTTTGCGTCTCGTTTCCGTCTGTCTGCGTTTCCGCTTCCGTCTGGCCCGTCTGGCGCCCCGTTGGTGCTTGTTAGCGCCGCCGGTGAGGGGGGTTCTACGGTTAGTGGCTGAGACCCGCAACCCCTTTTTTTGAGAAAAATGCATTTTTTATGACAAAGCCTATTTTCCCCATGTTTTTAGGGAGTTACGGCAGTTTCATTGCGCCGACCCTAGGTCATATCGCAATTTTCTTAGGCAGAATGGAAACGGAACATACCAGATTTGGGGTTATCCACAGCATCACCCACAAGACTCTCCCAGAGTCGGACAGACTCATTGGGGCAAATCACCCTGAATCGCCCCGATTCACCCGCGATAAAGCAAATCACCGGCGAGTCGTTTGCCCGATCAGCGCCGATTCAGCATCTAAAACGCAAAGACCCGGCAGTTTTGCTGCCGGGTCAGTGAATCAATTGCCGTGTTCAGGGTCAGGCAACCTGCCGTTTACGCTCTAGCGAGACATAGCGCGATGCAACCAGCCCCAAAATGATCACAAGATAGATGATCGGCTCCAACTGAAAGCCCTTTACCAGCCAAAGATAGTGGACAGCACCCAGAATCGCGATCGGATAGGTCAGCTTGTGGATCTTGCGCCAGCTGGCAGCACCAAGTTTGCGGACCGACAGATTGTTCGATGTCACCGCGAGCGGAATCATCAAAACAAAGGAAAGCATCCCGACAGTCACATAGGGCCGCTTTACGATCTCGGTCCAGACACGCTCAAGGCTCTGCACATCTAGAATCGCAAAGACTAGAAAATGAGCCAGCACAAAGAAGAATGTCGTGACACCAATCGCACGGCGGAACTTGATCAGGTTTACACCCGTCCACTTGCGCAGCGGCGTGACAAGCAGGCCAAGCACCAAAAGCTTGAGCCCGACTTCACCATAAGCACGCTCGAGCACATTGATCGGTTCGACCAGATAAGGACCGATCTGGTTCAGGGCCAGCCAGAACTGCCAAACCGCATAAATCGCGCCTACTATATATATAGTCCACGCTGGAACCTTGCGCAGGCCGCCATTGATGGTTTGTGCGACATCCATTCTAGAAGTTCACAGTCAGGTCCATGCCTTCGTAAAGGCTGGCCACCTCGGAGTAGCCATTGAACATCAGCGTATCCTGACGCGCGGCAAACAGACCACCACCGATGCGCCGTTCGGTGGCCTGGCTCCAGCGGGGGTGGTCCACGGTCGGGTTCACATTACTATAGAAGCCGTATTCCCGCCCGTTGGCGACATTCCAGCTAATCGGGGGGCGGCTGTCAGTAACGGTGATCCGCACAATCGACTTGATCGACTTGAAGCCGTACTTCCACGGCACGACCAGACGGATGGGCGCACCGTTCTGGTTTGCCATCGGTTCATCATAGATACCTGTCGCCATGAGCGTCAGCGGATGCATCGCCTCGTCCAGACGCAGCCCCTCGACATAAGGAAAGTCCAGCACGCGGCGCTGCACGCC
>CAYGMX010000621.1:0-1598 GCA_964351055.1 uncultured Loktanella sp.
ACGGCCGTGATTGCCCTTGGGCCGGCTGCTCCCCGCGAATTTGAACAGACGATTGCCAGCGCAGAAACTTTGGCACCGCTTGTTGAAGGGACACGCGGCGGGGTCATGTCGATTGCCGATGGCACGGTCGATATCCGCGAGGTCCGCGAAGGCCGCCCCGCCGCAGGGCGCGGCTGGATTGGGATCACCCCGCGCGAGGCCTACCGGACCGCCGATATCAGCGTGACATCTCTTTTGCCGGCATGGGCCTATCTGCTGCTTGCCTCTTTGCTGATCGTCGGTGCATGGCTGCGCGAAGGAAGACGCTAGAGAAATGCTTGCGACCGTAATCAGGGTCTTTGGCGGCATTGCGCTTGTTGTGATCGCACTGGTGGGGTGCCAGACCCTGCGCAATTCGGGTGATGTGCCATTGCCACCCGCCACTGCCGAAACACTGCGCGTGGCGACCTATAATGTGCATTACATCGTCCTTGGGCAGGAGACCGGCCCTTGGTCGCGCGGGGACTGGGAGCGGCGCAAGGGGCCACTGGATCAGGCTTTCAAGGCGATGAATGCCGATGTGATCGGATTTCAGGAGATGGAAAGTTTCACACGCGGCAATGACGGGGACATCAACCTGAAGCTTGACTGGCTGCTTGCCCAGAACCCCGCCTATGCCGCCGCCGCGGTTGGCGATCCTGCGGAATTCCCGTCGACACAGCCGATCCTTTACCGGTCCAACAGGCTCGCCCTTGTCGCGCAAGGCTGGTTTTTCTTTTCCGACACACCCGATGTCATCTATTCGCGCACATTCAACGGGTCTTTCCCCGCGTTCACGTCCTGGGCGCAGTTTCGCGATCTGGGGAGCGGGGCGCTATTCCGTGTCGTGAATGTGCATACCGATTATGCCAGCCGGTCCAATCGCTTGCAGTCGGTCGCATTGGTGGCCGACAGGATCACCCCATGGATCGCCGCGCAGGAAACCGTCTTTCTGGTGGGGGATATCAACGAAAGGCTGGGCGATCGGGGCATCGATATTCTGGCGGGCACGGGGTTGGACTTTGCGCCGGTCGCAGGGTCCACCTACCATTTCAACCGCGGCATCAACCTCTTTGGGGCGATCGACCATATCGCCGTGGCAGGTGATGCGATGCTTGTGGGGGAGCCTGTTGTGCTGCGCGAAAAGTTCAGCGGCGAATGGCCCACCGACCATTACCCTGTCATCGCCGATTACCGTTTGGGAACGGCGCGCTAGGGTCAGGGCGTCAGCACAACCTCGAACAGTTCATCAGACCACCCATCGACATTGCAGCGCGACCGAACGAACACCGATGTGGCACCATCCGGGATGGTCACGCCGGACAGCGAGCGCGTAAAGGGCTGTTCGGTCACATGCGGATGCAGCAGTTCACGAAACCCAAGGCGGTTGCCATCACCATCAAGGACTTCCCAGCCGTCGGCATAATGATCCCACCCTGTGTCGGGGTGGGACAGGGTCACAGTCACGGTATCCCCGTTGACGGCCACGGCTTCCACGACAGGCGCATCGGCAAAGGCAGGCATCGCAAGACAGGCAAGAAGGGCGATCAGTCTCATGGGTCCATGGATATCAGGATCGA
>CAYGMX010000622.1:0-1585 GCA_964351055.1 uncultured Loktanella sp.
CTGCGCGGGCATGTGGCCGTGCAGGGCGAAAAGTTTCATCACCTGCTTAGCCATCTGAAGTCCCGGCGCTGACAATTACCTATCTTGCCAATAGTTGTCGTCATGACGCGCTGAAACGGGGTTTAGCCCAACACCTCTTGGACAGCCGCCGTGGTCACGGCAACAATCTCATCGGCCTGTTCGCGGTTCAAAGAAAAGGGCGGTGCAAACCCGATAATGTCACCTTGGGGCATTGCACGTGCAATCACACCACGGTCCAGCATGGCCGCCACGATCCTTGGCGCCGTTTTCTTGGCAAGATCAAAGTATGCCCGATCATCGCGATCGCGCACCAATTCGACCGCGCACAACATGCCTTCGCCGCGGATATCGCCCACATTTGCATGATCGCCTAGGGCTTGGGCCATCGCGGAATTAAGGTAAGTTCCGATTTTGCCCGCGTTGCTGACCAGATCGAGGCTGTCCAGCAATTTCAGGTTTGCCACGCCTGCAGCCGCCCCGATGGGATGCGCCGAATAGGTCCAGCCGTGACCGATCGGGCCGAAGTGATCTGTACCACGCTCCAGTACATCCCACATCCGGTCCGACACGACCGACCCTGACAAAGGTGCATAGGCCGAGGTCAGGCCCTTGGCGATGGTGATCAGGTCGGGCTTCAGACCGTAATGATCCGACCCCATCATGGTCCCAAGGCGGCCAAAGCCGGTGACGACCTCATCGGCAATCAGCAGGATGTCATGTTTGCGCAGGACCGTCTGGATCGCATCCCAATAGCCTGCGGGCGGCGGGACGATGCCGCCGGTGCCAAGTACCGGTTCGCCAATGAACGCCGCAATCGTAACAGCACCCTCACGGGCAATCAGCTCTTCAAGCTTTTGTGCGCAGTCGGCTGAAAATTCCGCCTCCGTCATCGACCTGTCTTGGCGCCGGAAGAAATAGGGCGCTTCGGTATGGATGACCTGACTGAGCGGCAAATCGAATTTCTTGTGGAACAGTTCAAGCCCTGTAAGCGAGCCTGTCATCAGCCCTGACCCGTGATAGCCCCGCCAGCGCGAGATGATTTTTTTCTTCTGCGGGCGACCCAGGACGTTGTTGTAATACCACACCAGTTTGATGTTGGTCTCGTTGGCGTCGGACCCGGACATGCCGTAATAGACGTGGTTGAGGCCTTCGGGCGCGCGTTCCGCAACCATGCGCGACAACGTGATCGAGGCCTCTGTCCCATGCCCGACATAGGAATGATAATAGGCAAGCTCGTGGGCTTGTGCGGCGATCGCCTCTGCAATCTCGGTCCGGCCATAGCCGACATTGACGCAGTAAAGCCCTGCAAAAGCGTCCAGCGACTTTTGCCCTTCGCGGTCGGTGATATGCACCCCGTCAGCGGTCTGGATGATCCGGTTGCCGATCTCCCGACGGGCGAATTGACCCAGATGTGTAGAGGGATGGAAAAAGTGGTCATGGTCCCATTGTGTCAGGGTGTCATTGGCAATCGGCTTGTTCATCTGGCTGGTCCTATCATCGGCGTTGGGGTACGTACAATCGGCCCAGCCTTAGCGGATAAAGCGCGCATTCTCCAGACCAGCGC
>CAYGMX010000623.1:0-1281 GCA_964351055.1 uncultured Loktanella sp.
AGCGATAGGGCTCCGCCGGCATGTCCAGCATCCGCCGCGCAACCTCTTGTGCAAGAAAGAAGGCGCCGCGCAGGTTCACGTTCATGCAGCGGTCGAAGCTTTCCGGCGTCATGTCCAGCAGGTCGCCGCGCTGCATGGCACCCACGCCCGCGTTGGAGATGAAGGTGGTTATCGGTCCGACCGTATCGAGCAGGGCGCTCGCGGCGCCGATATCGGTCACGTCGTGCTGGTGATAGGTCGCACCAGGCAGGGCGACCAACGCCTCGGACGCGTTGGGGACATCGGCGGCCAATGCCACCTCCCATCCTGCCCCATGCAGCGCCTGAGCGATTCCGAAACCGATGCCTTGCTGGCCGCCGGTGATCAAAGCCTTCATGCCACCGTCTCCCGCAAATGATCGGCTTGGCGCAAGGCGAGCGCGGCGATGGTCAGCGACGGGTTCACCGCCGCAGAAGTTGGCAGCAGGGACGCATCGCAGATATAGAGGTTCGGATGATCGTGGGTGCGCCCGAAGGGATCACACACGCTTGTCGCCGGGTCCAAGCCGATCCGCGCCGTGCCGCATTGGTGCGACGGCGTGCGGCGGTCGAAGGCTTTGGACAGCACAATCGGGAACCCGGCCCGCTTCAACGCCGCCTTGAGCGCCGCCACCAGACCCAGATGCGCCTCCCAATTCGAACGTCGCCAATCCAGCACAATATCCTCACCCTTCACGGTGACACGGCTGTTTGGGTCCGGCAGATCCTCGGACATGGCATAGAAATCGATGGCATGGTTCGCGATCAGGCTGGCAAGCGACTTTGGTAGGTTCGATTGCGATGCGAGGATCGGGCCCGAGATCCGCCCGAGCAGCTGTACGTTACCTAAGGGTGCATCGTCAGGGCCGCCTGCAAGGTACCAATCGTTCAGTTGCAAGGTCTTCTGGTACACGCACCTGTTTCGTCGATGACTCAGCGCCAAGACCGCGCTGGCATTATGGTTCATGAAATTCCGCCCGACTTGGTCGGAGCTGTTGGCGATTCCGTTCGGATTGGGTTCGCACGCAGACCGCAGCAGCAAGGCGGCGCTGTGCACCGCACCGGCCGCCACCACGATGCGCGGTGCCGTCAGTCGCCCGGCGGAGGTCAGAAGGCCAGTGACGCGGTCGCCTTCCACCTCGATCCGACGAACCGTAACTCCGGTGCGCAGGGTGATGTTCGGATCATCGAGCGCTGCCACCACTGCAGCGCTTTCCGCATCCAGCTTGCCGCCTGTGGTGTCTGGAAATCCGTCACAAGGGGT
>CAYGMX010000623.1:1291-1583 GCA_964351055.1 uncultured Loktanella sp.
GCCGATGCGGGAAAGGCGCGCCGCGAGGTCGGTGACCGTGGGTTCATGGGGAAGCGGCGGAAACGCATAGGGGGCATCATGGGGCGGCTCGGTCGGGTCCATGCCGGTCGCACCGCGCACCTGAAACAAGCGCTCTGCGCGGGTGTAGAACGGGGCCAGATCGGCGTAGGCCAGTGGCCATCCAGGCGTTGTACCCCCCAGATGTCGCACCGGGCTGAAGTCCGCTTCCCGGTAGCGCATCATGACAGCGCCGTAGCACTTCGAGTTGCCGGCGACATAGGGATCTATCCCG
>CAYGMX010000624.1:0-1573 GCA_964351055.1 uncultured Loktanella sp.
CGCCAATCGGGCAAGGCCTGTCCGGTGTTGACAGGTTCACTCATCAGCGCTCCAATCATCCATGGCCCCGTCTGCCATAGGCGGGCGCACAGGACAAACCCGTTCTGCGCCTGCAAGTGCGACAGCTTGGCCTTGTGCGAATAGCAGGTCGCGATCGGGCCGGACAAGCGCAAGAACCCTTTCACGATCTGCACCCCTCTGCCATACTGTGCCAAACCATAAGAAAAGAGCAGTATCATGGCCGATGACCTTCTTTCCGGGGCCGCCCCCGACGACTATAACGCCAGCAGCATCGAAGTGCTGGAAGGGTTGGAACCCGTCCGCAAACGCCCCGGCATGTATATCGGCGGCACCGACGAACGGGCACTGCACCACCTTGTGGCAGAAGTGCTCGACAATTCCATGGACGAGGCGGTGGCAGGCCATGCCAACCGGATCGAGGTGGAACTGCACGCCGACCATTCGGTGACAATCAAGGACAACGGGCGCGGCATCCCCATCGACCCGCACCCCAAGTTCCCCGACAAATCCGCGCTTGAGGTGATCCTGTGCACCTTGCACGCAGGCGGCAAGTTTTCAGGCAAAGCCTATCAGACCTCGGGTGGTCTGCACGGGGTCGGGGCATCGGTGGTCAACGCGCTGTCCGACAGCATGGTGGTGCAGGTGGCGCGCAACAAGGAACTTTACGAACAACGCTTTTCGCGCGGCATCCCGCTGGGGCCGATCCAGAAACTGGGGCCCACGCAAAACAGGCGCGGCACAACTGTCACCTTCCACGCCGATCCCGAAATATTCGGCAGCCAGAAATTCAAACCGGCGCGGCTCTTCCATTCGATCCGGTCCAAGGCCTATCTGTTTTCCGGTGTCGAAATTCGCTGGAAATCGGAGATCGACGACCGCGAAACCCCGATGGAGGCAACCTTCCACTTTCCCGGTGGCCTGTCCGATTACCTTAAGGAAACGCTGGGAGGTGCTTCGACCTATGCCGACAAACCCTTTGCCGGCACTGTGGATTTCAATGAAAAATTCGGTGAACCGGGCAAGGTCGAATGGGCGATCAACTGGACGCCCGCCCGCGACGGCTTTCTCCAGTCCTATTGCAACACCGTCCCCACCCCCGAAGGCGGCACCCATGTCGCGGGATTCTGGGCTGCGATCCTGAAAGGGATCAAGGGCTATGGTGAACTATCGAACAACAAAAAGGCCGCCCAGATCACCCGCGAAGACCTGATGTCAGGCGGCTGCGCGCTGGTGTCCTGCTTTATCCGCGACCCTGCTTTCGTGGGCCAGACCAAGGACCGGCTTTCCTCCGAAATCGCGGCCAAGATGACCGAAGGCGCGGTGCGCGACCACTTCGATAACTGGCTGGCGGCGGATACGAAATCCGCAGGTGCAATCCTAGATTTTCTGGTGCTGCGCGCTGAAGAACGGCTGCGGCGGCGTCAGGAAAAGGAAACCGCCCGCAAATCGGCCACTAAGAAACTGCGCTTGCCCGGCAAGCTGACCGATTGCACGTCCAAGGACCGCGCAGGCACGGAACTGTTTTTCGTCGAGGGGGAGAGCGCGGGTGGGT
>CAYGMX010000625.1:0-1572 GCA_964351055.1 uncultured Loktanella sp.
CACTAGGGACAGTTGGTCAGCGGGGGGCAGCAGCCCTGCGCAAGCGATCATTGATGGCGCGGCCCAAGCCGTGATCGGGGACCGGTGATACGGCAATGGCACTGGCACCCATGGCATCCAACTGGTGCAGGCAGGCAAATAGCCGCGCCGCAGCCTCGGTCAGATCACCCGATGGGGACAGGTTCAGATCGGCCTTGACCGGACCAAAGCCCAGCAGAACTTCGCCCTCTTTGGCGTAGGGTGCGTTCAACCGCACCCTTCCCTTGGGCGCGTAGTGCGAGGCAAGCTGGCCAGGTGCTACCGGCCGGGCCGGATCGTCCGGCTGCCCCAGCGCCGTGCCCCGACACTCCGCGATCACTTCTGCCGGAATACCCCCCGCACGCAGCAGGGCTGGCGATCCAAGACAGCTGACAATGGTTGATTCCACACCCAAGGGGCAGGCCCCCCCGTCGATCACCGCATCAATCCGGCCGCCCAGTCCGGCTGCGACATGGGCCGCCGTTGTCGGGCTGACCCGCCCCGAAGGATTTGCAGAAGGGGCCGCCACCGGCCCGCCAAAGACCTCCAACAGGGCATGCGCTACCGGATGATCGGGCACGCGGATCGCCAGTGTCTCCAATCCGGCTGTCACCAATTTGGAAATCCCGGCCCCGGGCTTGAGCGGCAGAACCAGCGTCAGCGCACCAGGCCAAAAGGCAGAGGCCAGCCGCAGGGCCGCATCATCAAACACGCAATAGGTCTGCGCTGCGGCAACATCCGGCACATGCACGATTAACGGGTTGAAACTGGGCCGCCCTTTGGCCTTGTAGATACCTGCGACCGCTTGGTCGTTGCGGGCATCCGCGCCAAGGCCATAAACAGTTTCGGTCGGAAAGGATACCAACCCGCCCTGCCGCAAAAGCGACGCTGCGTTTTGCAGTCCCGGCGCATCCGGCGCAAGCGTAAGCAGATGTTCATGGGTCATGACGTGGCGTTTTGGTTGATGGGCGGGCGCGCTGGGTTAGGTTGGCCCCGATAGGGGTGCATATCCCCCCGGCCTGCGTTTGCCAAGCAGCTGGACCATTCGGAGAAAACCAATGCCATATCGTGCTCCACTTCGCGATTTCCACTTCCTGATGGAACACATCGTGCGTTTCAACACGGTGACCGCCACCGACCACTTTGCCGATGCGACACCCGATCTGACAGAGGCGATCCTGACCGAAGCAGCCCGCATGAGCGAGGATATCCTCGCTCCGCTCAACCGCAGCGGCGACATGCACCCCGCCCATCTTGAAAACGGCATCGTGCGCACACCTCCGGGATTTTCCGATGGGTACGCCGCCATTGCAGACGGCGGCTGGATCGGCATGTCCGCCTCCAAAGAAGTCGGCGGGCTGGGCTTGCCGATGACTCTGACCACGGCGGTCAACGAAATGATCGCAAGTGCCTGCCTTGCCCTGCAACTCAGCCCGCTGATGACCCAAGGGCAGATCGAGGCACTTGAACACCACGCCTCTGACGCGCTCAAGGCGCTTTACATTCCCAAGCTGATCTCGGGCGAATGGAACGGCACGATGAACCTGACCGAAC
>CAYGMX010000626.1:0-1569 GCA_964351055.1 uncultured Loktanella sp.
GGTATGGTTTCTTCACGGTGACCGAGCGCAAAAGCGGTATCGCCGTCGGTCGGGTCGGGGTGATCAACCATATCGAATGGCCACAGCCGGAAATGGCGTGGCATATGTTTGACGGGTATGAAGGGCGTTCTTATGCCTTCGAGGCGGCCTGCGCCGTGCGCGACTGGGCAGGCCGCACTTTGGGGCTGGAACCGCTGGTATCGCTGATTTCCCCGTCCAACACCCGTTCACTGGCCCTCGCCACACGTCTGGGCGCTAGCGAGGAACGGCGCGGCGTGATCGACGGCGAAAACGTGATCGTGTTCCGGCATCTTTCCTTCGACGACAAGCGCGCAATGAAGCAGGCAGCGGGGGTACTTGCATGATCCCGACACTGCAAACGGATCGCCTGACCATGCGTGCGCCACGCTGGGACGATTTTGAAGCCTACGCGGCTTTTCGTGGCTCGGACCGCACCAAGATTATTGGGGGTCCATACAGCCGCGGACGCGCCTTCGAGCAACTCTGTGCCATCCTGGGTCACTGGCATTTGCGGGGTTTTGGCCGCTGGATGGTGGCGGACAAGGCAACCGATGCACCGCTGGGCATTGTCGGGTTGTATCACCCCGAAGACTGGCCCGAACCCGAATTGGCGTGGTCGCTGTTTCACGTCGCCGAAGGGCGCGGCATCGCCTACGAGGCCGCCTTGGCCGCCCGCACCTACGCCTATGACACGCTGGGATGGCAGACCGCGATCAGCCTGATCGACCCGACCAATGGCCGGTCGGTGGCCCTCGCAAGGCGGTTGGGATGCCAAGACGGCGAAACCTATGCGCATCCCGAGATTGGCACGATGCATATCTGGCGCCACCCTGCACCACAGGTGGCCGCATGATCCCGACATTACACACGGCACGCCTGCGGCTCCGCCCCTATCAGCGCAGCGATTTTGAGGCCTATGCGGCCTTCATGGCCAGCGACCGCGCCATGCACATGGATGGCCCGCTGGATCAGGGCAAGGCGTGGGCGTGGTTCACAAACGACGTGGCGACCTGGGCGCTTTACGGGTTCGGCTGTCTGGCGATCGAAAAGGATGGCCATCTGGCGGGGGGCGTCGGTCTTGTTTTCCCGCCGCATTTCCGGGAACCCGAATGCGGCTGGTTCGTCTTTGACGGCTTTACCGGACAAGGGATTGCCGTCGAAGCAGGGCGGGCCGTGCTGGACTACACTTTCGCCACAACCGATCTGGTGACAATCGTCAGCTACATCAGCGCCGCAAATGTCGCCTCCATCCGCGTGGCCGAAGCGTTAGGGGCAACCTGCGACCCAGCGGCGGCGCGACCGGTCGCCGATGACTGCCTTGTCTACCGCCATACCCACCCCGGCAACAGGAGTGTTTCATGACCGATGCCGTCACCCGTGCCGCAGAGATCCTCAAGGGTCACCGCGAAAGCATCGACCGGCTTGATGCCATTCTCGTCTATACATTGGGCGAGCGGTTCAAGCACACGCAGGCCGTGGGCAAGCTGAAGGCCGAACACGACCTGCCCCCATCCGACCCCGCGCGCGAAGAACAGCAGATCGCGCGGC
>CAYGMX010000627.1:0-1568 GCA_964351055.1 uncultured Loktanella sp.
GTCCAGAAAACACCGGTTGCCAGCCAGTCGTCCGGCGTGCGGCTTTATCTTTCTGCCCGGTGGCTATCCGGAACTGCACGCCGGACGACTGGCTGGCAACCGGTGTTTTCTGGACAGTCTGCGCGGCAGTAAGGCGCAGATTTATGGCGAATGCGGGGGGTTTATGATGCTGGGCGATGCGCTAACTGATGCGGACGGAGTGACCCACAGGATGGCGGGACTATTGCGACTGGAAACGTCCTTTGCCGCACGCAAACTGCATCTTGGCTATCGCAATCTGACAGCCCATTCCGGCCCCCTGAGGGGAAACTGGAAGGGCCACGAATTCCACTATGCCACCACGGTAAAGGCCCAAGGCGCACCCCTTTTCGAAGCAACCGACGCAGAGGGGACCAGACTTGCGCCGATGGGTTTGATCCAGAACAACGTGACCGGCAGCTTTGTACATCTGATCGACGCAGCCTAAGGCCTCTTGCAAGGCGCGTTGAGCGGGCGTACCGATACAAAATGACCGTGACCGACGATACCCGCGCCAGACGCAATGTGACCGTGCTTGTCCTTGCGCAGGCTATTCTGGGGGCGCAATTGCCGATGATCTTTGTGATTGGCGGTCTTGCAGGTGGACAACTAGCCAGCAATGTCTGTCTGGCCACCTTGCCGATTTCCTTTATCGTCTTCGGATCGATGACAACCGCCCCCTGGCTAAGCCCGCTGATGCAGCGCAACGGGCGGCAGTTCGGGTTTTTTCTGGGGGCCTTTGCCGGTGCTGTCGGTGCGGCGGTATCAGCCTACGGTCTTTATACCAGTTCGTTTGTGATCCTGCTGGCGGGATCATATCTGACAGGTATCTATATGTCGGCGCAGGGGTTTTACCGCTTTGCGGCCACAGATACCGCGTCAGAAGCGTTCCGCCCCAAAGCCATCTCTTATGTGATGGCGGGCGGGTTGCTGTCAGCCATCGTCGGGCCGCAACTGAACAAACTGGTGCAAGACGCCTTTGTCGTGCCGTTCCTTGGGACCTATCTGGCGATTGTGGTGCTCAATCTTGTCGGCATGATCCTGTTTGCGTGGCTGGACCTGCCAAAGGGTACGAAGGCCGCGCCAGAGGTGCAGGTCAAGAAAGGCCGTAGCCGGCGCGACCTGCTGCGCGATCCACGGATCATTGTCGCGGTGATCTGCGCCATGGTGTCCTATTCGCTGATGAACCTTGTGATGACATCGACGCCGCTTGCAGTGGTGGGCTGTGGCTTCACCAAGAATAACGCCAATGACATTGTCTCGGCGCATGTTCTGGCGATGTTTGCGCCTTCATTCGTCACAGGTCATCTGATTGCCCGCTTCGGGGTGGAGCGGATCATGTCACTAGGGCTGATGATCCTTGGTGCAGCGGGGCTTGTGGCCCTCTCCGGTGTTGCTCTGCCCAATTTCTTTCTCGCGCTGATCCTGTTGGGTATTGGCTGGAACTTTGGCTTCATCGGTGCAACCACGATGCTGGCGGGCGCGCATAGGCCGGAGGAACGTGGCGTGGTGCAAGGCATGAACGACATGATCGTTTTCGGCATGGTCAC
>CAYGMX010000628.1:0-1566 GCA_964351055.1 uncultured Loktanella sp.
ACATCAGGAAAAAACGTCAGACCATTGCCAAAGCTGCCATAAGCCACAAAAGACGCAATCAAGGCCGCAACGGCAAGGCTCAGCGTGGTCCACGGACGCAGGATCGACCATTCCAGAACGCGGATATAGCCACCCATGAACCCTGTCATCCTGCGCGGATCACCCTTTTCAGCGGCATAAAGCTGTGCCTTGGCTTTGGCGGTCTGACCTTGGCGCTTTCCGATCAACCCGCCGACAACGGGAATAAAGATCAGCGCCATGAACAAAGAGGCCGCCAGCGTAAAGATCACGGTGATCGGCAGGAACTTCATGAACTCACCCACAACCCCCGACCAGAACAACAGCGGAAAGAAAACGCAGAGCGTTGTCGCGGTCGAGGCGATGATGGGCCATGCCATCCGCTTGGCGGCACGGGCATAGGCGACCTTCGGGGGCGCACCCTCGTGCAGGTACCGATCCGCCAGTTCAACGGTGACAATCGCCCCGTCCACCAGCATCCCCACCACAAGGATCAATGAGAATAGGACCACGATATTCATCGTGAAACCCATGAAATACAGCCCCGCAACGCCTGTCAGGAACGCCCCCGGAATAGCGAGACCCACCAGCAAGGATGACCGTAAGCCCAAGGCATAGACGATCACGATCATCACAAGGATGATGGCGGCGATCACATTGGCCTCAAGATCGGACAGCATTGTCCTGACCTGTTCGCTTTCATCCAGCGTATAACGGATCTGGACGCTGTCGGGCCATGCGGCCTGTGCGTTCTCAATGACCGCACGGACTTCGGCAACCGTTTCAATGATATTTGCACCCGCCCGCTTTTTGATCTCCAGCGCCAGCGCGGGCTGCCCGTCGATGCGGGCAAATCCGGTGGGGTCCTCGAATGTGCGGCGGATCGTGGCCACATCGGCAAAGGTCACCACGGTCTGCCCGCGCACAAGGATCGCCAATTCCATGACATCTACGAGCTTATCGATCAGGCCGGGCACTTTGAGCACAACGCGCCCTGCCTCGCTTTCAATGGCGCCTGCAGCGATCAACTGGTTGTTGTTGGTGATCGAGGCGATCAATTCGTCAAAGGTGATATTGTAGGTTTCGAACACGGTCGGATCGATCAGCACCTCCAGCAATTCGGTGCGCTTGCCACCGACATCGACCTCGAGCACGCCACCCAGCGCCTCGATGTCGTCTTGCAGGTCCTCTGCCAGGGCATTGAGGGTGCGTTCCGGCACCGGCCCGGACAGGATCACGGTCAGGATCGGGAAAAGCGCGGTGTTGATCTCTGTGAACGTAAGGGTCTCGTCCGAAGGCAGTTCGCTTTCGGCCTTGTCCGCCGCCTCACGGACCTTGTCCAGCGCGGCATCCGCATCAAAGCCCGGTTCGAATTCAAGCTGGACACTCACCCGCCCTTCACTGGCCGTGGCGGTCATTGATTTGAGACCGGTCAGCGAGGCAAACTCGGCTTCCATCGGCCCGACAAGCACATCTTCGGAATCCTCGGGCGAAATCCCGTCCACCGACGTGGAGACATAGACCACGGGGATCGGAATTTCAGGATTG
>CAYGMX010000629.1:0-1563 GCA_964351055.1 uncultured Loktanella sp.
GAGTTGTCGTCAAACGCGCGGTCCGATGAGGCACCAAGGTGGTATTTCACATCGCCAGAGCCGTCGACATCTTCGGGTTTGAAAGACCCACCTTGAAATTCGTTAAAGATCGCGCGGTAGGGTTTTTCCATCACATTCGCCAGCACCGACAAACGCCCGCGGTGGGGCATGCCGATGATGATTTCGTCAATGCCTAGCTGACCGCCACGCTTGATGATCTGTTCCATCGCGGGGATCAGGCTTTCGCCGCCGTCCAGACCGAACCGCTTGGTGCCCATGTATTTGACATGCAGGAATTTCTCAAAGCCTTCGGCTTGCACAAGGCTGTTCAGGATCGCCTTGCGGCCTTCCTTGGTAAAGGCGATTTCCTTACCATAGCCTTCGATCCGCTCTTTGAGCCAGCCGGCTTCTTCGGGGTTCGAAATATGCATATATTGCAGGGCGAATGTCCCGCAATAGGTCCGCCGCACGATGGCCATGATCTCGTTCATAGTGGCCACTTCAAGGCCAAGGACGTTGTCGATGAAAATCGGGCGGTCCATGTCAGCGGCGGAAAAGCCATAGGATTTCGGGTCAAGTTCAGGGTGTGGCGTGTTTTCACGCATGCCCAGCGGGTCCAGATCGGCGATCAGATGGCCCCTGATCCGGTAAGCGCGGATAATCATCAGCGCGCGGATACTATCCAGCACCGCCATGCGGACCTGGCTTTCATCAAGACTCACGCCTTTTTCGGCGGCTTTTTCCTTGATCTTCTTTGTCGCAGCTTCTGGTTCTGCCGCCCACTGCCCGTCAAGTGCGGCGGTCAGATCATCATTGGGAAGCGGTGGCCAATCCGTGCGCGCCCAACTCGGCCCTGCGGCCTCGGCTTTTGCATCGGCGGCGCTATCACCGAGGGACCGAAAGAATGCCTGCCAGCTTTCATCGACCGCACCGGGGTTATCGGCGTAGCGGGCGTAAAGCTGTTCAACGTATTCGGCGTTATGCCCTTGCAGAAAGCTGGAGGCGTGGAAGACGTCGTTGGGAGAATGGTCATTCATGAGGGGACCTCAATGCGTTGCCGATGTTTGTTTCGTTGGCGGTGGCGGGACTGTGCCCGCCCCCGTGTTTACCCGATGGCCTTCAGCACGGCCTCGCCCAGCGTGGCTGGGCTGTCTGCGACGATGATGCCTGCGGACTTCATCGCTGCGATCTTGCTTTCCGCGTCGCCTTTGCCGCCCGCGACAATGGCGCTGCGTGGCCCATGCGGCGGCCCGGAGGTGCTGTGCGCCCTGCGATGAAACCGGCGGTGGGTTTCCAGCGGCCCTTCTTGCGTTCGTCGGCAAGGAACTGGGCGGCTTCCTCTTCGGCAGAGCCGCCGATTTCACCGATCATGATGATGGATTGCGTTTCAGGGTCCGCAAGGAACATTTCCAACACGTCGATATGTTCGGTGCCCTTGATCGGATCGCCGCCAATGCCCACGGCTGTGGACTGGCCCAAACCGCTGTCCGACGTCTGCTTGACTGCTTCATAGGTCAGCGTGCCGGAACGGGACACAACACCAACGGATCCGCGCTTGTGGAT
>CAYGMX010000630.1:0-1552 GCA_964351055.1 uncultured Loktanella sp.
TGGCATATCGATCCCTGCCATCGCGATCATGTTTTCCAGACGCGAAATGCCGTCGCGCGCGCTGTTGGCGTGGATCGTCGTCATCGAGCCGTCGTGGCCGGTGTTCATCGCCTGAAGCATATCGATGACTTCCTCGCCGCGGGTCTCGCCCACGATGATCCGGTCAGGGCGCATCCGCAGTGCGTTCTTGAGACAGTCGCGCTGGGACACGCCGCCTTTGCCTTCCACGTTAGGTGGTCGGCTTTCCATGCGACCGACATGTGTTTGTTGCAGTTGAAGTTCCGCCGTATCCTCGATTGTCAGGATGCGCTCTGAATCGTCGATAAAACTCGACAGTGCGTTCAGCGTCGTCGTTTTACCCGAACCGGTACCGCCGGACACGATCACGTTCAGACGTGTGGAAACCGCAGCCTGCAAATAAGCGGCCATTTCTTCGGTGAAGGCACCAAAATTGACCAGCTCTTCAATGCCAAGCTTGTCTTTCTTGAACTTACGAATGGAAACAAGTGATCCATCCACCGCAATCGGCGGCACCATCGCGTTGAAACGCGATCCATCGGCAAGACGGGCGTCGACATAAGGGTTTGATTCGTCAACACGGCGGCCTACTGCGGACACGATCTTGTCGATAATCCGCAGAAGGTGCCGTTCGTCCTTGAAGGTCACTTCGGTCAGTTGCAGTTTACCGTCACGTTCCACGAAGATCTGCTGTGGTCCGTTCACGAGAATATCGTTTACGGAATCGTCTTTCAAAAGCGTTTCGAGCGGTCCCAGACCGGTGACCTCAAAAAAGAGATCCTGGCTTAGCGTCTGGCGCTCTTCACGGTTCAGAACGATCCCCATTTCCTCGAGGGTCTCGTTGGCAATCGCGTTGATCTCGGTCCGCAATTCCTGCTCGGTCGCGGTTTCCAATGCGGCAAGGTTGAGGTTGTCCAGAAGCGCCTTGTGCAGCTCCAGTTTGATCTCGCCCAAACGTTCCTTGCGGCGCTTGTCCTTGTCCATCGGGGCCACCTCGCCGGGGCGTTGGGCCGGCTTTGGTTTCATCAAGGACTTGCGCGGTTCCTGCGCCGTCGTCGCGGCAATGGATGCGACGTTGACCTTGGGATTGGATGCCGCCACGGTTGGTTTTGCAGCATCATTGGTAATGTTCGGTTTTTTATACTTTGAAAACATTGCGGTGCCTCTTAAGCTTTCGCTGCGGTTGCGGCATCCAGATTGACATCATGGATGGATTTCGCAAGTTTCAATATTTCCTTGCGAAGGGGGTTTTTTGCGATGGTTTCGGACATCGGCGTGCCGTGATCAGCACTTTGCATGACGGGCTTGCCGCCATCTGGCAGCAGCACCTCAATGGAAATGCCAAGACTGTCTGACAGACGCTTGCCCCGGCTCTTGCCATTCAGATCTGTAAAGCCCGGCGCGCGATTCAGCACAAACCGGATCTTTTCAAATGGCAGGTCTTCGGACTGTAGCGCCCGCTTGAGGCGCAAGGTGTTTTGCGCAGAACGCATGTCCAGTTCGATCATGGCAAAATACACATGGGCCAGTTCAA
>CAYGMX010000631.1:0-1551 GCA_964351055.1 uncultured Loktanella sp.
GATCTGCGCGGCACGACAGCGTGGAAATCCCAACTCGAGGCAGCAGAGCGGCTGGCCCGTCATGGTGCCATATCGGAAAACGTGCTGCTCAAGTTCTACACGGCGCGCACTCCGGCGGCCTCGGGCGGCATCTGGGACCGCGTCGCAGCGATCCAACGCTTTGATACGGCAATGACAGCGCGTGACCCTGCCGCAGTCTCGGAGAGCTTGCCTGCGGCATGGGAGGCTATCGCCCAAGCCCGCGCTGAAGTGCAATTCGCCAAGCTCTACGGCGCGGACCTGCTTGACCTGCCGCTCACCGGTCCTGCGGCATTGATCGCCTTCGAGCTTGGTTTGCTGTCACCGGACTATGAAACCGTGGCCATCGCGGCAGCGCAGGCCGATGCCGGTTTTGACCCTTTCCTGATCGCCATCGCGCGCGGCACCGCCAAGGACCTACCGGCCTATTCCGCCCGTTCGCTTGCCATTCAATCCGCCTTTGACAGCACCCCGCCGCCACAGGCGCTGCAAAATCTTGTGGCCCAAGGCAAACTTGGCGAGGCGCTCCTGCGGGCTTTGGCCCTGTTTGATGCGGGCGCCGAAGGTGACTTGCGATCACTGACCGATGCGCTTTCGCTGTTGCGCTATGTCGGGCTGGAGGATGTTGCGCGGCGGGCGGCCTTGCAGTTCATGATCCTGGACCGGACGACATGACCCACCCTGATCAGCCGATGTCGCGCTGGGTGCAGGTCTTTTTGGAGGCCCAAGCGGCCGAACTGGATGCTGCGACAAACACCCAATTGGCCTATGCGCGCGATTTGCAGGGATTTTCGCAGTGGCTTGCCGACAAGTCCTTGCATTTCGGCACAGCCACACGCGACCACATCGAAGGTTATCTGGTCGCCTGCGAAACCGAAGGGCTTGCCAAATCCACCCGCGCCCGCAGGCTTTCGGCGATCCGGCAACTTTACCGGTTCGCCTTTGAGGAAGGCTGGCGCGCCGACAATCCCGCGATCCAGATCAAAGGCCCCGGGCGGGCACAGCGGTTGCCCAAAACGCTTGATATCACAGAGGTGGACCGCCTGCTTGCAGCCGCCCGCGCAACCCCGCGCGACAGCTTGCGCAACACCTGCCTGATGGAGCTGCTTTATGCCACGGGTATGCGCGTCACCGAACTGGTCAGCCTGCCCGTCTCTGCCGCCCGCGGTGATCCGCGGATGCTTTTGGTGCGCGGCAAGGGCGGCAAGGAACGCCTCGTCCCCCTGTCGCCACCCGCGCGCGAAGCCATGGCCGCCTATCTGGTGCATCGTGATGCAGCCGAGGACGCTGCGCGCCGTAAGGGACTGCCCGCATCAAAGTTTTTGTTCCCTTCGCGCGGCAAATCCGGCCACCTGACGCGGCACAGGTTCTTTGGGTTGATCAAAGAATTCGCTCTGGCCGGAGGCGTCGCACCTGCGAGGGTCACACCGCACACGCTGCGCCATGCCTTTGCGACACATTTGCTGGCCGGCGGTGCCGATCTGCGCTCGATCCAGACAATGCTGGGTCATGCCGATGTCGCCACCACCGAGA
>CAYGMX010000632.1:0-1546 GCA_964351055.1 uncultured Loktanella sp.
GCTCCGCATCGATATGCAAACTGCAGGCAGTGTCGAGCATATAAACGTCATAGCCGCCAAGGCTGGCTTGCGTCTTGGCGCGCTTTGCGATCTGAACGGGATTTTCGCCTTTGACGATGGGCAGGGTATCCACACCGATCTGCATGCCCAGAATGGCAAGCTGCTCCATCGCGGCGGGGCGGTTGGTGTCCAAAGACGCCATAAGCACCTTTTTGCCTTCACGCTCCTTCAATCGTTTGGCGAGCTTTGCCGTCGTGGTTGTCTTACCAGAACCCTGCAGACCAACCATCAGGATCGGGGCCGGCGGGTTGTCGATTTTCAAAGCACCGGGGTCGTCGTCGCCGGTCAGCACATGCTGGAGTTCGTCATGCACGATCTTGACGACCTGCTGGCCGGGCGTGATGGATTTCGTGACGGCTTGGCCTGTGGCCTTTTCCTGTACCGCTTTGATGAAATCACGCGCTACCGGCAGCGACACGTCTGCCTCGAGCAGCGCCACACGCACCTCGCGCAGCGCGGTCTTGACGTCATCCTCGGTCAGCGCACCCTGCTTGGTGAGCTTGTCAAAGACACCTGACAGGCGTTCGGATAGACTTTCAAACATTGGCCAAGGCCCTCGTCTCGTTTCGGTTGCCTTGCGTATATAAGAACGCACGACGTAAAGCAGTAGCGCTCCCGTGGGCATGACCCAAAGCAGCGCGCCCCCGTGGGCGCAACGCGCTGACGAAGGGCGATCCCTATGAATAGGGACCGGAAAGCTGGCGCTATCCGGATATCGTTGGCCGTTTAGTCCTGTGTGTGACCTGAGTCAACCGGTCGCAGCATGCCAAGAACCTGTGCGCGGTACGTGAAGGCAACAGTGGCGCTGGCGGCCATCAGCACGAGCATGTGCCAATAGGGTGGCCCGACCCAGATCAGCAGGGCACTCAGCCCGACAATCATGGTGGCCGTCAGCAAGAGCCCTGCAAACCCTTCCAATCCGCGCTTCCACAAGAGCGCGGCACCGATCACCTCGACCGATCCTGTAACGTACCGCGGAAACTGGCCAAAGCCCATCGCGTCATAGATGGCGATGTCAGTGCTGTATCCCGTCAGCTTGCGCAGCCCGAAATAAAGAAAGGCCACGGTCAGGAAGGCGCGCAGGAAGAAAAGGGGTTTCGTTTGGGTCATGGCAGGACAGATAGCGCCCCTGCCGGATTGTCCAGAGGTCAGGCCGCCAGTTGCACAATGTCTTTGGCCGCGTGCACGGTGATATCCTGAATTCCGACAAACCGGAGCACTTGGCGCAGATGCGGTGTGGCAAAATCGGCAGGGCTATCCACGGACACGCCACCAGAGGATACAGCAACAATTGCCTTCTTGCCGGTCAACAAACCTACGGGGCCGCTTTCGGTGTAGGCAAAGGTCACTTTGGGACGAGCGATCAGATCGATCCAGGCTTTCAGGGCTGCTGGCATCCCGAAATTGTAGATCGGCATCGCGATGGCAATGATATCGGCTGCCTTGATTTCGGCGATCAATGCGTCGGACAAGGCCAATGATGCGA
>CAYGMX010000633.1:0-1538 GCA_964351055.1 uncultured Loktanella sp.
AACTACAATTCAGACCCGTCCTTTAGAGGGGGCCAGTCTCCATGTCAACGCAAGGTGCGGGGTGAAACTGCAACAATTGGCAGATTTCCATCCCGATAAATGTTTCAATGCTCACTGCCAAAGCCCGCAAAACTGAAACATGCGGGTCCGTTTGGATCAATGGGCCGTGATGTGGGTATCGCTTTGACCGCCCAGCGTTCATGTAACGCAAAATCAAATCGACACCCGTAGGACCTGAAAGATGACCGAAATGACCGAAAGCGCGGCCCGCCCGATCCTGAAAAAGCTCCCGTTGATCGTGATTGTCATCGTGGCTCTTTTCGGTGCGTATTTTCTGCGCGACTATCTGACATTCGAGGCCTTGGCCGAAAATCGTGAAGTGCTGATCAATTTTCGGGACAACAACTATTTTCTGACCGTTGTCGTGTTTATCCTTACTTATGTCATCATTGTTGCGTTTTCGTTGCCGGGGGCCACAATCGCAACGCTCACCGGTGGTTTTCTTTTCGCGACATTCCCGGGTGTCCTGTTCAACGTCACGGGTGCGACCATCGGCGCGACAGCGATCTTTCTGGCTGCGCGCTGGGGGTTTGGCGAAGGATTGGGCAAGAAACTGGAAGGCGCGGACGGCGTCGTCAAGAAAATCAAAGACGGCATTGACGAAAACCAGTGGTCCATGCTGTTTCTGATCCGTCTTGTGCCGGCGGTGCCCTTCTTTCTGGCCAACCTGATCCCGTCTTTCCTTGCTGTGCCGCTGCATCGTTTCGTGATCTCGACCTTTCTCGGGATCATCCCCGGCGGTCTTGTCTATACGTCTGTCGGTGCGGGATTGGGCGAGGTCTTTGCCCGTGGTGAAACCCCCAACCTCGGAATCATCTTCGAGCCACAGATCATCCTGCCGATCATCGGCCTGTGCGCGCTGGCGGCGCTGCCCATTTTCATCAACGCCCTGCGTGGCAAGAAAGGTCTGTAACCCATGAACCGGATCAAGACAGATATCTGCATCATCGGTGGCGGTTCTGGCGGTTTGTCAATTGCCGCGGGTGCCGTGCAGATGGGGGCCAAGGTGGTTCTGATCGAAGGCCACAAGATGGGTGGCGATTGCCTGAACTATGGCTGTGTGCCGTCCAAAGCGCTGATCGCATCGGCCAAGCAGGCCTATGCCATGTCGCATGGGGCGGACTATGGCGTGGCCGCAGTGCAGCCGCAGGTCGATTATGCCGCAGCCAAAGACCATGTGGCTGACGTGATCGCGACAATCGCGCCCGTCGATAGCGTGGAGCGTTTCGAAGGGTTGGGCGTGCAGGTCATTCAGGACTTTGCCCGCTTCATCTCCAAGACCGAAGTTCAGGCAGGCGCTACCATCATCACAGCCCGCCGTTTCGTGGTGGCAACGGGATCTGGCCCTTTCGTCCCCCCGATCCCCGGTATTCAGGATGTCACCTACTACACCAACGAAAACATCTTTGATTTGCGCGAAAAACCGAAACACCTGATCATCATCGGCGGTGGCCCGATCGGCATGGAAATGGCGCAAG
>CAYGMX010000634.1:0-1533 GCA_964351055.1 uncultured Loktanella sp.
GTCCAGGCCACAAGGCTGACGACAAAGGTAAAGCCGCCGATTGCGATGAAGCCGATGAACTGCGTTGCAAAGCTGGCGTCCGCATAGACCGGAACAACGATTGTGCCCCAGAAGCCTGCAACCATGTGCACGGAAATCGCACCGACCACGTCATCGATTTTGAGCTTGTCAAAGAAAGGCACCGCAAAGACCACGATGATACCACCGACAGCACCGATCCAGAGCGCGCCGAACAGCGTGGGCTCAAGCGGGCTGGCTGTGATCGAGACCAGACCGGCAAGTGCGCCGTTCAGGACCATCGTCAGGTCAGGCTTTTTGTACATCACGTTCGTCATGATCAGTGCAGCGATCGCACCGGCAGCCGCCGCCATGTTTGTGTTTGCAAAGATGCGGCCAATGTCCGTGATGTCGCCAACAGTTCCCGCAGCCAGCTGCGAACCACCGTTAAAGCCGAACCAGCCCAGCCACAGGATAAACGTACCCAGTGTTGCAAGGGCAAGGTTGGAACCCGGCATCGGGATGACTTTGCCATCCTTGTACTTGCCGATACGGGCTCCAAGGATGATCGCACCTGCGAGGGCTGCGAAACCACCGGCTGCGTGTACCACTGTCGAACCGGCGAAGTCATAGAAGCCCATCTCGGACAACCAGCCGCCGCCCCACTGCCAGCTTGCGCCGATCGGGTAGATCAGACCGGTCAGAACGACCACGAAGATCAGGAAAGGCCACAGTTTGATGCGCTCGGCCAATGTGCCGGACACGATCGACGCTGTTGTTGCGCAGAACATCAACTGGAAGAAGAAGTCGGACGCAACTGATGCATAGTCAAGTGCTGCATCGGCTGCTGCAAGCCCGACAGGCTCCAGCGATGTGGGTGCGAATGTGCCGAACCACCCTGGAATGATCCACGCATCGCCTGGATACATCAGGTTAAAGCCGACCAGCCAGTACATGATGGCCGACAGCGAATAGAGAGCGATGTTCTTAGTCAGCTGTGTTGTGACGTTCTTGGACCGCACAAGACCGGCTTCGAGCATCGCAAAACCGGCTGCCATCCAGAACACCAGAAAACCGCCGATCAGGAACAGCAGCGTGGTCATCAGATAGGGGCCGATTTCGTCGAACGTCGGAGCGGCGTCTTGCGCCAGCGCGAAAGTCGGCAGCAGCATCAATGCTCCCCCGACCGTAAGTAGTTTCGTAAGTTTCATTGGTTTGTCCCTCATTCCGCGATCAAAGCGCGTCATCATTGGTCTCGCCGGTCCGCACGCGCAGCGCACTTTCAACGTCGAGTACGAAGATCTTGCCGTCGCCGATTTTCTCGGTCTTGGCGGTGGTTGCGATGGTCGACACGACCTGATCGGCCATGCTGTCCTGCACGACAATCTCGAGCTTGACCTTTGGCACGAAGTTCACCGCATATTCCGCACCGCGATAAATCTCGGTATGGCCGGATTGCGAGCCAAAGCCCTTGATTTCTGACACCATCATACCGCGCACGCCCACGGTGGTGAGCGCTTCGCGCACCTCCTCGAG
>CAYGMX010000635.1:0-1532 GCA_964351055.1 uncultured Loktanella sp.
AAGATCGCGGGGATGACGCCAGCAGGGTTGACCTTGATAGGCAGATGACTGCTGGAACCGTCATAGATTTTCATGCCGCGCTGCTGGCGTGGGTATTGAATGTGGATCTTGCGCAAGCTGCGCTCCATGAACACCACAAAGGTCAGCACAACAGCCAGCATCACGATGATGCCGACAACGACCACTGGGCTGATCGCACCAGACCGGCCCTGCGACAGGAACTGCGCCAAAGCAGCGGGAATTTCAGCGATGATGCCGACAAAGATAATCAGCGAAATACCGTTGCCGATACCCCGCGCGGTAATCTGCTCGCCGAGCCACATCAGGAACATAGTGCCCCCGACGATCGTGATCACTGTGGACGCCTGAAAGAACAGGCCCGGATCGGCGGCAAGGCCACCGGCCTCGAGGCTCACAGCAAGGCCGTAAGCCTGTGCGGTCGCCAGCACCACAGTGCCATAGCGGGTGTATTGATTCAGTTTGCGGCGCCCTGCTTCACCCTCTTTCTTGAGGTTTTTCAGCGGCTCCCACATGGACCCCAAAAGTTGCATCACGATGGACGCCGAAATGTAAGGCATGATGCCAAGGGTAAAGATCGCCATCCGCGACAGCGCACCGCCGGTAAACATCGACAGGATGCCCCCGATCCCGGCTTGGGCGTCTTCCATGAACTGCTGCAGAGCGATGCCGTCAATGCCGGGAACCGGAATGAACGTGCCAAGGCGGTAGATGATCAACAAGCCAAGCGTGAATAGGATGCGCTGGCGCAGTTCAGTTGCTTTGCCGAAGGCGCTCCAACTGACGTTGGCTGCCATTTGCTCTGCTGCAGAAGCCATATGGGTCTCTTTTCATGCGTAAACGCCGCTGCGCGGATCCCCGGTCAGCGGCGTTTGGGAAAACTTGAGAGCTATGTAAGCGACGGGTGCGTCGCTCACAAGGTCTTACTCAGCCGCTACCGGTGTTGTGACGGTCAGTGAGCCGCCCGCTTTGGCCACCGCTTCGACCGCGCCCTTGGAGGCGCCGGTGACTGTGATGTTCGCCTTGGCAGTGAAATCACCCTTGGCCAGCACGCGGATACCGTCCTTCTTGCGACGGACCAGACCAGAGGCAATCAGCGCATCCTCGGTGATGTCCGCCTTCACGTCGATCTTGCCTTCGTCGATGAATTTCTGGATCAGACCAAGGTTGATCACAGAGAATGCCTTGCGGTTCGGCTTGTTGAAGCCGCGCTTTGGCAGACGCTGGTAGAGCGGCATCTGGCCGCCCTCGTAGCCCTTGATGGCGACGCCGGAGCGTGATTTTTGACCCTTGATACCGCGGCCACCGGTCTTACCCATGCCGGAACCCGGGCCACGGCCAATACGTTTTTTGCCTTTGGTGGCGCCTGGGTTGTCGGAAAGTTCATTCAGTTTCATGTCGCTTCTCCTTTTGCCGGAATTGGCCCCCAGCGACGGGAGCGGCCAAACACGGCGTTACATCTGAGTCGGCGACGGATGTCTGCCGACTGGAGGCGTATAGACGGTCAATGGGGA
>CAYGMX010000636.1:0-1532 GCA_964351055.1 uncultured Loktanella sp.
ACCACGACGCGCACACCGTTGCGGTCGGATTCGTCCTGCACATGGGCGATGCCTTCGATCCGCTTGTCACGCGCGGCCTCGGCGATCTTGTCGATCATGGCAGCCTTGTTGACCTGATAGGGAATCTCATTAATCACAATGGCATAGCGGTCTTTCCTGATCTCTTCGATCGCGGTTTTCGCGCGCACGATGACCGATCCACGCCCTTCGAGATAGGCTTTGCGCGCACCGGAACGGCCCAGAATTATGCCGCCGGTGGGGAAATCGGGCGCCGGAATATAGTCGATCAGTTCCTCCGACGTGATATCGGGCGTGTCGATGACCGCAAGCGTCGCATCGATCACTTCACCCAGATTGTGCGGGGGAATGTTGGTGGCCATCCCGACTGCAATACCGCCAGCGCCATTGACCAGCATATTGGGAAAACGGGCAGGCAGGACGGTGGGTTCGCGGTCCTTGCCGTCGTAGTTATCCTGAAAATCAACAGTGTCCTTGTCGATATCCGCCAATAGATAGACCGCAGGCTGGTCCATGCGCACTTCGGTATAGCGGTAAGCCGCAGCACGGTCCCCGTCCATCGACCCAAAGTTGCCCTGACCATCCAGCAGCACCAGCGACATGGAAAAATCCTGCGCCATCCGCACCAGCGCGTCATAAATCGCGCTGTCACCGTGGGGGTGATATTTCCCCATTGTTTCAGCCACAGGGCGCGAGGATTTGCGGTAAGGTTTGTCCGGCGTGTTGTTGGTGCCGTGCATCGCGTACAAAATGCGGCGGTGGACGGGTTTGAGGCCGTCACGCAGGTCAGGAATCGCCCGCGACACGATGACGCTCATCGCGTAATCCAGATAGCTGGTCTTCAGCTCGTGTTCGATGGTGACAGAAGGGCCAACATACGCAGGGCGCATTGGCGGCATTTCATCATCGTTTTCAGGGGTTTCTGGGGTGTCGTTCACGTGATCCGCCTGTTATTTTTCTGACTGCTATATATCGTTGCCGATACTCTATCAGACACTTGATGTAGGGCGCAACGCCCTATGGGGCTCTGTGCTGGCAGCCACAGGCGCAGACTGATAACATACTGTTTTTGTTGACAGAAATATTGCCGATGTAATCATGGGATAAGGCACAACAAAAACAATCGGAGGCGACATGCATTCAGAAACCGAATTGATGCTGAAGGGGTACGGGCTGACCACCGCTGAAATGTTCTATCACATGCCTGATTATCCCCATGTGCTGAACACCTTTGTCTGGCAGGACTACGACCTCGCGCCGGACCATGACAAGCTTTTGAAATTCATCAGCTTTTGGCGTGAAGAGCTTGACGGCCCGCTGCATTCTGTCCGCTTTGTGCATCGCAAGATGATCGGCGCGGGCGAATGGCGCAACGTCGTTGGCGAGTTCAAATATCACTAACGCGCGCGGTGGAGCATTCCAAACAGGTCGCGCGGGTCGTCAGGGTCTGTGATCAGGTCAAGATCGGTGTAATAGGGCGTGTCCTGAATTTTGGCGTGGACGTAACGCAGGGC
>CAYGMX010000637.1:0-1532 GCA_964351055.1 uncultured Loktanella sp.
GTGATAAAGTGGCCGCGGGCCTTGCCGGTGGGAATAACGATGCGCGCACTCAGGCCTGCGGGCATGGTGCTGTCGGGGTTGGCGACAGTGACTTCAACGCGGAAAGTGCGTGTCTGCTCGTCTGCGTTGCCGCCGATGAACGCGACCGTCCCAGTGCGTTCCTCTCCAGTGATGAACTGCACTTGGGCGGTTTGCCCTGTCTTGATCCGCGACAGGGCCTGTTGCGGCACCTGAATAACAACGGTGAGCGGGTCACTGTCGAGTACCTCGGCGACAAGATCGCCGGTATCGACGAATTCGCCTTCATCAAGGGTCAGGTCATTCAGTCGGCCCGCAAAGGGCGCGCGGATGATTGTTTTTTCCAACTGTTCCGTTGCCGCGGTCACCGCTGCATCGGCCGCCGCTTTCGCGGCACGGGCCGCACTCACGCGGTCCTCTGTGGCGACACCGCGTTCCTGCAAGGCAATCGCATTATTAAGATCGCGGGTCGCCTGTTCTTGCTGTGTCTGGGCCTGCAAAAGCTGCGCCTGAATGGTCACCGCGTCGATCCGCCCGATCTCTTGGCCTGCCGCAACCAATGCACCGCGCTTGGCCGGTACAGCCACGACCTGACCGGCGACCTCTGCTTGCACGCGGGTCACGCGATCGGGTTCGGACTGCCCTTCGGCCGTCAGGACCAGCTGCACATCCTGTGCTTGCGAGGGCATTACGGCCACGGTCACCGCTTGCGGGGCTGCGGGCTCTGCCGTGTCACCGACCATCGCCTGCGATGGCAGGATGTATCCGCTGCCCATCCAACCGACCAGCAACAGGGCCAGCAAACCTGCCATCCACTTGGAGCGTCCGGCGCCCTTGTCCCCTTCAAATACGAGTTTTCCGGTCAAATCCGGTGGTGCGTCCTGTGCCATGCGCCAGTCCTTCGCAACAAATGCTTTGGGTCCCGCCAAAGGCCGGATTCCCATTTGCTGCGTTAACTAGGCACCTTCTTGCGCCGATACTAGTGACTTTGAGGTAATTTCTTTGCGGCAGGCCGGTGTCAGCCGACTTGCCACAAAGGATAGCAAGAGCCCTAAAATCCGCTCTGGGGGCGTCCAGATGCGAGGTCAGAGAACATGATTTCCTCAGGACTGGCCGTCGCATCCGCTGTCATGACGGGATCTGTCATTATGGCACCAACCAAGTCCATTTCTATGGCGTCTTCCATGACGTTCTGTGCAGCGGTGGCATCTTCTTGGGCGGCGTCATGACTTGTTGCAACAGATCGGCCAAGCACAACTGGACAACCCTGTGCTGGCTGTGCGCATGATGCAGGTGAGCTAAAAAGGACATAGAACCGGTGCCCAAACTCACGACATCCGCAGCCGCCCTCGTCGCGAAAGCCCGCGCGCGGATCACAGAAATCGAAACCCAAGACGCCATCGCCATGCTGGATGACCCGCAGGTCACCTTTGTCGATCTGCGCGACATCCGCGAAAGGCAACGCAGCGGGGCGATCCCCGGCAGCTTTCACTGCCCGCGCGGGATGGCCGAGT
>CAYGMX010000638.1:0-1529 GCA_964351055.1 uncultured Loktanella sp.
AGCGGCCTTGGTTGCCGCAAAAAGAATTCTTTCGACACGCCGCCCCTGAAATATCCGCGTCAGAAAACCGTTTCTGCCGGGCCGGAACGCGCCAAGGATACGCGCCATCGCTGTGCGCAGGTCATCAAGCGCCGCAGGCCCCGCATGGATTGCGCCCAGGACATCCACCAGCACAATCTGGCGGTCGATCTTGGCAAAGTGGTCACGAAAGAAGGGTTTCACGATCTTGCTTTTGTAGCTTTCAAAACGGCGTTCGAATTCCCGCCCCAGTGAACCGCGCGGTGCACTGGCAGGGGGCAAAGGCGCAAAAGTCAGCACCGGCGAACCTGCCAGATCACCGGGCAAAAGAAACCGCCCCGGCGAGCAATCCGAAAAACCTGCCGCACGGGCATCTTTCAGATGCGCGGTAAACCGTTCCGCAAGAACCAAAGCCTCGGCTTCGTCAAGCGCGGTCGTCGGATCGACCCCGGCGACAAGCGCCACATAGTCCTTGCCGCCCGGCCGCCCCTTGGCCCGTTCCAGCGCGGCCTGAGACCATTGCGCAAAACTTTGATCCAAAAGCCCAAGGTCCAACAGCCATTCACCGGGATAATCCATAATGTCGATGTGCACTGTCCGCGGGCCAGAAAACCCCGACAACAGTCCAGAGGGTTGCACCCGAAGCGATAGCCGCAATTCGCTGATGTGTCGGGTTCCATCGGGCCAGCTTGGGTTCTGGGAAGTCAGTTGCGCCAGATACGCCTCGAAACTGAAACGGGGGACTGTGTCATCGGGTTGCGGCTGCAAATAGGCAGCCTGGATTGCGCCGGTTGCTGCCGCTTCAAGCTGGGGCATGCGCCCGCGGTCCATCAGGTTGGCAACGAGCGACGTGATGAAAACAGTCTTGCCCGACCGCGACAGGCCGGTCACACCCAATCGGATCACAGGATCACTGAAGGGGGCTGTCAGCGTATCGCTCACACCTTCGAGGGTGCGGGTGATCTGATCTGCAATTGCTGAGATTACCAAGACAGGCCCTTTCAAAGCTTTCTCAGAAGATAGGGGCGCAGCCCCGCGATGTGTAGGGATTGATTTTGTCCGATGCTCCCCCTACTCCAGCCGGATGCCGCGTTATGCCCTTCTTGTCGAATATCATGGCGCACCCTTTGCAGGGTGGCAGCGCCAGCGCGACCAGCCATCCGTGCAGGGCGCGATCGAGGCGGCTTTGGCCAAGCTGGAGCCGGGTGCGCACACGATTGCCGCAGCAGGGCGCACGGATGCCGGTGTTCATGCCACAGGTCAGGTTGCGCATTGCGATCTTGCGCGGGACTGGGATCCGTTCCGGTTGTCGGAGGCGTTGAATTTTCATCTCAAGCCTGCGCCCGTCGCCATTCTGGCCTGTGCGCGGGTGGCCGACGACTGGCATGCCCGCTTTGATGCGGTGGAGCGGCACTATCTGTTCCGTTTGATGGCCCGCCGTGCGCCGCTGACGTCCGAGGCAGGGCAGATGTGGCGCGTGAACCATGATCTGGACGCAGCCGCGATGCAGG
>CAYGMX010000639.1:0-1528 GCA_964351055.1 uncultured Loktanella sp.
GAATATCGGCGGCAGCGTTCTCGATGAACCATTCAGCTGCACCGGGGTGCCATGGCAGGACGCCTGCGTTCTTTGTCCAGTTCTCTGGCAGTGTGGACCGTGCCGCGCGGTGGATGTTTACCATACGCTCGTTGTCGGACATGACGACGTCGACAGCCGCCTTGACGAAGGACGCGGGCAGATCACAGTTGGCAATCGCAAAGTTCCACATGGACACAGAACGCGCAGGCGCTTCGAGTGTCGTATATGTGTCAGCGGCGATGGCGAAATCGGCGACAGGGAATGCCGCGATAATCAGTGCCTGCTCTTCTTCAGTGAACTCGATGATGTTCACGTCGGTCTGGACTTCCAACTGGCTGACAGCGGGGACAGGGACACCGGCCGCGAAAGCGATCACGTCCAGCAGACCATCCTGCAACTGGCTGCCAAGGTCGCCCCAACCGCCGTTGCGACGTTCAAAGCTCACGCCCAGTTCTTCCATCATGCGTGGAAAATATGTGTCCGATGTGGACCCAGCAGGACCGAAACCGATCCGTGCGCCATCCGGAATGTCCGCAATGGTCGTGATCCCCGAAGAGGCCAGGGTCGTGACCGAGAAAGGTGTTTCATACATCGGGAACATTGCACAGGCTTTGGTCATTTCCAGACCGGGGGCGATCGGGTTTGTACCGGCGATGGATTCCGCTGCCGGACCCATTGTTGTCATGCCGAACTGTGCGTCACCTGTGTGCACAAGTGCCATGTTCTGCATTGGGCCACCGGTGACTTCGCCGCCGCCCGTAATGCCAAGCTCTTCGGCCACAAGGTTTGCCCAGCCTGACCCGTAGGCAAAGAATGTGCCGCCTTGCGATGCTGTGCCGACTGTAAAGCTTGCCGGCCAGTCGGACCGGTCGATGTGCCCGTCAGCGAATGCTGATGTTGCTGTAAGGGCGGTTGTCGCGATAAGCGCTGCGATTTTCATGTTGTGGCTCCTCCACTGATATAGGCCGACCCCTCCCGGGCCGGTTCGTGATCCAGTCACCGCTTTGTGACTGCATCGCCTGGGGGGTCACTTCCCCCAAGTTGGTGGATCGAAACAAGATCGCAATCTGCATGTTTGCGTTAACACAACCGAATTAGTCAGAAATTTGGGTCGAAAGGGGGGCAAAAGCAGATTTTCTTGGGTCGAAATGGGTACAAAACCGCGCTAGCGGTCCACATCCGCTTTTGAAATGCCGTACTTCTGCATCTTCTCGTAAAGCGCTTTTCGGGACAAACCCAAGGCTTCGTAGGTCTGTTTCAGGCTTCCGCCCTGTGCTGTCAGCGCCGCGAGAATCAGTGATTTCTCGTGATTTCCGACGCGTTCTGACAGGCTGGCTTGGGCGGATTCATCAGCGGTCTGCGCCACCGGATCAAGCCCCAGCACATAACGGTCGGCGGCATTGCGTAACTCGCGCACATTGCCCGGCCAATCCTGTGTTGCCATCTGGGCCAGAACCGCGGCGGGAATGTCCGGCACAGGCTTGGAGTAACGGGCTGCGGCCTGTGC
>CAYGMX010000640.1:0-1524 GCA_964351055.1 uncultured Loktanella sp.
GGTCGGGGCCGACATCCGTGTCAAGAATGTCGGTCAGCGTGCGGGTAAGGATCAAGGTGACAGCCCTTTCAGGATCATCGGCCCAAAGAATATCCTCGCGGATCACGATCAATCCATCGACCGTTTCAAACGGAATTTCTTCAACAGCCGCATAGGTCGGCAACGAGACCGTCCGGATCATCGCGCTGTCGACAAGCGGGCGCAATTCCAGCGATGAAGCCAGTGGCGTCAGCGCAATCCGATCCGCCAGCGGTGTGCAGCCAGCAACCAGTCCCAGTGCAAGCAGCGTTGTTCTCAAAAGCATTCTACCGTCCGATCAACAAAGAATTGGGGTTGCGTTCAATGGTCCGCGCCAATGAGAAAATCGCATCTGACGCTTCCTGAATGGCACGCAGCGTGGCCAGTGTTTCAGAGCTGAAGCGCGACCGCTCGCTATAGCTGTTCACGACCGCTTCGGTCTGGGCGACAAGCCTGCTTGCGCGTTCGGCCAAGGCGGGCAGGGTGCCCACCGATGCCTCAAGCGCCTGTGCAGCGGCATTGGCCGAGGCCAGCGCCGCATTGGTGTTTTCGATGGCGCCACCTTCGACAATGCCATCCAGTACAGTGCGCAGCGAGTCCAGTGCAGCACTCGCGCTGGCGGTGAGTGCGATTGTATCATCCGACCCGACCAGCGCATCAATCGAATTCAGCGATTGCGTGGCGGATGTGACAAGCGCCTCAAGCTCCAGCCGGTTTGCCGTGGCCACAAAGGTTTCGATGTCGGCCGTGATCTGCGGCAGATTGCGGGTTGCCAGTTCTATGTTCTCGGCCACCTGCGCGGCAGTCGCGACAGCCGCATCGATATTTGTGATCAACCCGACATCGGCGGCTTCCTGCAAAAGACCGTCGAGATCGGCAATGACCCCGCGCAAATCGGGCGCAATCCCCTGCACATCGTCAGAGGCGACAAGATCACGGGCCTCGTCCAGCAGGGCCACCAGCGAGGCGGGGGCCGCGCGCGTATTGTCGTCATTGGCCAGCCGTTCCAGACTGTCCATCAGATCGATCGCGCCATCCATCAGTTCTTCGACCGGCAAGGCGTTGATCCGCGCCAGCACCCCTTCGGCAGTGGCAGCCACGTCCGAGATTTGCGATTCGGTGGTCGGGATAATGGGATACCGGCCAGAGGTGATTGTCATGATCGCAGGCAGGGCCTCTTCCACGATCACCAGTTCCACAAACAGCGTTCCCGCCAGAATGTTGCCTGTCACCATCCGCGCCCGCAACCCCCGCGAGACGAAATCCGACAAAAGCTCCATCGCGTCTTCGACCGTGGCATCGGCGCCCATGCCAAGGCGGGACGGCTCGATCGCCAGAACCGCCTGCAAGCGGACCTCTGCGGTGTCATCCTCGCCCACAACAATGGCGCTGATCTGGCTGACCTCGCCAATGCGGATACCTTGGAACCGGACTTCGGAACCCGTTGTCAGGCCGCTGACGGATTGTTCGAACAGGACAGCGACTTCAAGCACTTCGGCATTGGGA
>CAYGMX010000641.1:0-1522 GCA_964351055.1 uncultured Loktanella sp.
GCATAGTCGCGCTCAAATTCCGTCAGGTACACCCGCGCCTGTGCGACATTCTCCAGCCCCAGACCCATGCCCGCCAAAACGATCTTGAGGTTTTCCATGACCCGCACGGTCTGTGCCGCAACACCATCGGGCAACGGGCGGTCCGGCTCACCCGGCCATGTTGGCATTTGTCCGGTCAGGAAGACCCATCCGTCAATCTCGGAAGCATGGGAAAAAGTGGCCACGGGCTGTGGTGCGGCATCGATCATGTGAAAGCTGGGAAGAGGCATGTGTCATCCTTTGGTGAAAACTGGGAGGGCGGCTTCAGGCATCCGCAAAAAGACCGCTTTGGTCGGCAAAACCTTTGACTTCGATCGGGTTGCCTGACGGGTCGCGAAAAAACATCGTCCATTGCTCTCCGGCTTCGCCCTTGAAGCGGACGGAGGGGGCAATGATGAAATCGGTTTGCCGTTCTTCCAGCCTTCCGGCCAATGCTGTCCAGTCATCCAAAGGCAGAACAACCCCGAAATGCGGCATCGGCACCAGATGGTCGCCCACTTTGCCGGTCGGTTCATTTGCAAAGGGTTGCCCCAGATGCAGGCTCAGTTGATGGCCGAAAAAGTCGAAATCAACCCATGTTTCGGTCGAACGCCCTTCCTGTGCGCCCAAAGCACCGGAATAGAATTCTCGTGCCTCGTCCAAATCCGAAACATGGAATGCAAAATGAAAGGGGACGGGCATGATCTTTTCCTTTTTCACAAGGGCCGTTGAGTGCTTTTCAAATTCCGCCTACACCTTGCGCCAACGAATTTCAAAGGGAGATGAGAAATGACCGACGGCCCAACCTATGGCTTTGACACCCTGCAAGTCCACGCAGGCGCACGCCCCGATCCGGCAACCGGCGCACGGCAAGTGCCGATTTACCAGACAACCGCCTATGTGTTCCGCGATGCCGATCACGCGGCGGCTTTGTTCAACCTGCAAGAGGTCGGCTATATCTATTCACGCCTGACCAACCCCACAGTCGCCGCCCTGCAAGAGCGGATCGCCACCTTGGAAGGCGGCGTTGGCGGTGTGTGCTGTTCCTCTGGCCACGCAGCGCAGATCATGGCGCTGTTTCCGCTGATGCAGCCGGGCCGCAATATCGTGGCCTCCAGCCGGTTGTATGGGGGCACGGTCACGCAGTTCAGCCAGACGATCAAACGGTTCGGCTGGTCCGCAAAATTCGTCGATTTCGACGATCACGCGGCTGTTGCTGCGGCCATCGACGATGACACCCGCGCCGTGTTCTGCGAAGCGATTGCCAATCCGGGCGGTCACATCACCGACCTTGATGCGATCTCGGCGATATCGGACGCGGCCGGCATCCCGCTTATCGTGGATAACACGTCGGCCACGCCGTACCTGTGCCGCCCCATTGAACATGGTGCAACGCTGGTTGTGCATTCCACCACGAAGTACCTGACAGGCAACGGCACCGTCACAGGCGGCTGCGTTGTGGACAGCGGCAAATTCGACTGGTCCGCGAATGACAAATTCCCCT
>CAYGMX010000642.1:0-1521 GCA_964351055.1 uncultured Loktanella sp.
CGCGCGAAGTCACGTCCTAAGCTATCGCGCCCCGATGCAGGGTGATCTGCGTAAATTGGCTTCGCTTGTAATGCGGTGCTACGGTCGCCACCTATCATAGAGCCGCCCTATTTCGGGACGGCGCTATGAAAGGGATCACCATGTCCTTCAAAGATCTTGATAAACAAAAGACCCCCGATGCCGTAGCAGGGCAGGCCGCCAAGCCCGCAAAGCCTGCCGAGACGCCAAAGGCGAAAGCGGTTGACGCCAAGGCACCAGCGAAAAGCTGACGCCTGCGCGGGGCAATTCTGCGATAAATGAGTATGTGCGAAGGCGTGTCATGTGAATGATGCGCCTTTTGTTTTTTGGGGTAAATTCCGGGGTTCTTATCGAGGACAACAAAGGGCTGCGCCCGGACTTCGGGGAGAAGCGAAGCGCCCTCCCCATGGGGGAGGTCCGGGCGCTATCCGGCAAGCCGCACGGCAGCTTTTTGAGAGACGCGCCTTAAGACGAGTTGACCGTTCCCCACAAATCATACTCCCCCGCTTCCTCCACAACAACGCTGACGATATCCCCCACGGCCAAGCCCTCGGCCCCTTCGTCGATAAACAAATTCCCGTCGATCTCTGGCGCGTCGGCCCATGTCCGGCAGGTCGCGATGCCGTCTGCGTCGATATCATCCACGATGACCTCCAGCGTCCGGCCCACTTTCGCCTCAAGCTTTGCCGCAGAAATGGCCTGTGCCTTGGCCATGAACCTGTCCCAGCGGTCCTGTTTGACCTCTGCCGCCACATGGTCGGGCAGGGCGTTGCTGCGTGCGCCTGCGACATTCTCGTATTGGAAGCACCCCACGCGGTCCAACTGCGCCTCGTCCAGCCAGTCCAGAAGGTGCTGGAATTCGGCCTCGGTCTCGCCCGGGTAGCCCACGATAAAGGTGGACCGCAGGGTGATATCAGGGCAAATGGCCCGCCACGCCGCGATCTCATCCAGCGTTTTCGCCCCCGCCGCAGGCCGCGCCATGCGCCGCAGCACGTCGGGGTGGGAATGCTGGAACGGGATGTCCAGATAGGGCAGCACGCCATTGGCAGGGTCCGCCATCAGCGGGATCAGGTCGCGCACATGCGGGTAGGGATAGACATAGTGCAGCCGCACCCATGCACCGAGCTGCCCCAATTCGCGGGTCAGGTCGGTGATATGGCTGCGCACCTCGCCGTCGCGCCACGGGTTTACATCGTATTTCCGGTCAAGCCGGTAGGCCGAGGTGTCCTGTGAGCTCACCAGAAGTTCGCGCACCCCCGCCTGCACCAGCTTTTCCGCCTCGCGCAGGACCGCATGGGCGGGGCGTGACGCCAGCTTGCCGCGCATGTCGGGGATGATGCAGAACTTGCACTTGTGGTTACAGCCCTCGGAAATCTTCAGATAACTGTAGTGGCGCGGGGTGAGCGAGACACCTGTGGCGGGCAGAAGGGCGATAAAGGGGGCGGGGCGGGGCGGTACGGCAAGATGGACGGCTTCCAGCACCTGTTCGTATTGGTGCGGGCC
>CAYGMX010000643.1:0-1514 GCA_964351055.1 uncultured Loktanella sp.
GGCTAGGCCGGCTCGTAGACGCGCCCGACGATCAGCGGCAACATCTGTGTGCAGATTGGCATGGCCACTTCGCTGGAAGGCGGTGTTTTCCATGCAAGCGTGTCAAATGACCCGCAATTGCTACAGGTTGGACCCCATGTTGCATGAATGTGCTGGCAATTCTCGCAGATCCATTGTGGACCGCGCGGTGCTGTCAGCGCCTTGGTAAGCCAGCCGCGGACAACGGAATCGTCCGCACCTTCGCCGCGCTCGATCGCTGCCATGAGTGTCAGGCTTCGCGCGGTCGGGTCTTTGGTCACCAGATCGCCCAGCGCCCGTTTGGCAGCAGGAAAATCCTCTGCGGAAATGTACAACTCCGCCATCAGCATTTTGGTTTCAGGATTATCTTGCGTAGATTTTGTCAGCGTGGTGAATCGCTTGAGCCTCGCTTCGGCTGTTTCATCCGGCACGATATTTGCAAAGGCGGCCGCAATATCAGGATGGGGCTGGGCATTCCATGCTTTCGTCAGAACGCGGGTCGCATAGCGCGCGTTGCCTTCGCCAATGTACCCTTGGGCCGCCATGATTGCGGCTGGTATCAAATCCGGTGACAGCCGGTTCGCCTCGATTGCGGCCTCGCGGGCTTCGATGGTGTTTCCTTCTACCAGAATCTCGCGCGCCTCTGACAGGGCAAGCACCGCATCACGCCGTTTATGCACATCGCGCGGCAGGCTCCCCGATTTTAGCTTGGCACCCAAGGTCTTGCGCGCGCCAGACCAATCCGATTTTTCCGCTTGCAGGCGCAACAGGACATCTTGGGTTTCTTCGTGCTTGGGTTTAAGCGCGAACGCTTTTTGCGCCAAGGCCAATGCGGTATCGGTGTCACCCTCGGACAGTTTCTGTTTCATGATCCCACGCACACCCACAAACCGTGTTTTGTCATCAGCCAGCAGTTTCTTGTAGGTCTCTTCCGCTTTCTTGCGATCCCCTGTCATCTCTGCGGCCTGCGCTGTCAGCAGGTTGGTCAGTTGCGGTTGCTTAAGGTATTTGTCTGCGCGCGAGGCCTTGGTCATTGCAAGATGCCCCTCTCCAGAGGCGAGCGCCATCATGCCTTCGCTGAGCGCCTCATAGCCCTTGCGCTCGCGATTGCGGTCAAAATAGCGCGAGATCGCGGTTTCATCACCGTTCAGGAACTTGAAGGTCGCCACGCACAGCGCGAAAAGTCTCAGCCCCAGCCAGACAACGGCAACCATGGCAATAAGGGCGAACACCATCTCCAGCGGGCTAAGCGTAAATTCCTGTCCCGCGACATCGACCGTGGCACCGCCATCGACTTCCATCAACTGGGTGCCGCCATAGGTCAGCGCTGTGATGGCAGCGACAAACGCCAGAATTTTTATCAGGGACCAGAGCATGGGGTTCGCCTTCAGTTATCAGAAATGGATGAAGAAAGAATATCGACCGCCGCAATCGCATCGGCGCGGGCTTCGGCTTGGGCAAGCCAATCGGACATCTCGGCGCGGGCGACTTCGGGC
>CAYGMX010000644.1:0-1514 GCA_964351055.1 uncultured Loktanella sp.
GTTCCGTCCTGTGGGACGTCATCGGGCGCTCTGCCAGCCATATGCGTGTCGGATCAGACGTGCCGGGGCGGATAACGCGGCTTCCTGGCGGTGTGGCCATGAATATCGCCATGACACTGCGCCGTTTCCGGATGACCCCTGCCTTGCTGACCGCGATTGGTCGTGATCCAGAGGGCGAGGAACTGGTAGCTGACGCGTTGCGCATGGGCATGATCTGCGACCATATCTACCGGTCGGATGACCTGCCTACCGATGTCTATATGGCGATTGAAGGGGCCAATGGTTTGGTCGCAGCCGTTGCCGATGCCCATTCACTTGAGGCGGCCGGTGATAAGATCCTGCGCCCTTTGGCCAGTGGCGCGCTTGGCTCTGTCGAAAAGCCCTTTGCAGGACCTGTCGCACTGGATGGGAACCTGACCGAAGACCTGTTGCAGACCATTGCCGCATCGCCTTTGTTTGCAGCCGCCGACTTGCGTGTCGCTCCCGCCTCTCCGGGCAAGGCGGAACGGTTGCTGGCCTTACTGGGGCATCCATCGGCAACTTTATATGTCAACCTCGAAGAGGCAGGTCTGTTGTGCCAGACCACATTCACAAGTTCGGCCGAAGGTGCAGCAGGGCTACTGGCGCGCGGCGCGCACAGGGTTTTGGTCACCGATGGCGGTAATTCCGCCTCTGAAGGCACGGCCGGCGATATCATCACCCAACAACCGCCTGCGGTCATGGTGACGCGTGTCACAGGCGCCGGCGACACCTTTATGGCTGCCCATATCGCATCTGAAGCCGAAGGCATGGACCGCCCCGCCGCCCTGAGCCGTGCCTTGCATGCGGCAGCGACCTATGTCTCCGGAGACACTCCCCTATGATACCCATCGCCTACAGCCATGAAGTGGCCGCCGCGCGCGCCATTGGCGCCCCTTTGGTCGCGCTGGAAAGCACGATCATCACCCATGGCATGCCGTTTCCGCAGAACGTCGAAACGGCGCGTCTGGTCGAGGCCGATGTACGTGCTGCGGGGGCGGTGCCTGCCACAATCGCGGTATTGGATGGCCGTCTGCATATCGGGCTGGAAGATGCGCAGTTGGCGCAACTGGGACAGGCGCAGAATGTCGCAAAACTGTCACGGGCGGATATCGCAGCCTGTCTTGCAACGGGTGGCACCGGTGCCACGACCGTTGCGGCCACGATGATTGGCGCGCATCTGGCAGGTATTGCCGTCTTTGCCACGGGGGGCATTGGCGGGGTGCATCGGGGCGCCGAAGACAGTTTCGATATTTCGGCGGATCTGCAAGAACTGGCGCAAACACCGGTGACGGTTGTCGCGGCAGGCGCAAAGGCCATTCTTGATCTGCCCAAGACATTCGAGGTCCTTGAAACCCTTGGCGTGCCGGTGATCGCCTATGGGCAGGATATGCTGCCTGCCTTCTGGTCGGCGCAGTCCGACTTGAAAGCGCCCTTGCGCATGGATACCCCCGCCGCAATCGCCAAGGCCCATCAGATGCGGGTGGCGATTGGGC
>CAYGMX010000645.1:0-1508 GCA_964351055.1 uncultured Loktanella sp.
CAAGGCTGCACCTTCGATCACATCAGCGACCGACCTGACCCGCCCATCATCGGTAAACCGGTCAAGGATCAGCCCGACGACCAAACCGCCACAAATCGGGATCAGCAAGATCTGGTACCAAGCCAGACCCGCAGCAAAAGAGTGCAAGGTCGTCACATCATCCGTGCCATAGGCGGTTGTTTGAATGGCATAGATACCCAACCGGAAAAGCACCGCCGCAGCCCCTGCCCCAATGCCGATGGCCAGCGCGATGAACCAGAACTGAATTTGGTTGGGGCCGTGGGTTTTCATCACCCGCGCCGCATCTCGACAAGCCTGAGTCGCGTCAGCAATCCCTTGCTGTAGCAACACTTTTGCCGGCTTGCCCATAAAGTTTGCCTTCTCAAGAACGGGGCCAGGCGGCGTGGCCGAAAAACCCGCCCAAAACCCATCATTCCAAACGATGATCTAGGTGTATTTCAACTACTTACGGCATCCAAGCAGTTTCTGGGTCGTAAAATACCGGTGAGGCCGGCCCGCGGTCACGCAGCAGGCGGCATAATCAATGTCCGCGACCCCCGTAAAAGTGTTGCCCCAAAAGCACCTTAATTCCGCCCTGATTCTTCTTTTCAGTGCTTAAAACACAACTCTCACGATAGCTCTGGCAGGTAGTGCGACACGATGAAAAAATTCAGACCCTCAAACTGCCTCTAGGCTGATCTGCTCAGGATTGTACGGATTTCTATCTTTTTCTTTGATTTCATTACATTTTCTTTGGCTAAATACTGCAAACCCCCCTGTGGATAACTGTCACTGGCTCAACAACCAGCGATAGTTATGTCAGCAATATTGACATACTTTGGTACAGGTTGCCGCTCTGACACACGTTTGTTACCTAAACGTTAAGAGGCGTGTTGTTGCCTCCGAGTGTTTAGCGAGTGACCAAGTACCGACCTGCATTTTCGCTAGATCGTACTTATTTTATGCGAAGGTCCGGTTTTTGGATCTTTTTGAAAAATGGACGATGTGTATCGAGGAGGTGAGTGGCCGAGATACGCTAGTATGAGTGGGCTGGGTAAGGGGTGCAAGTTCAGGGCGTCGCATGTTGCGGCGCCCATTTGCTTTTCAGGCTTTGATCAATGCGCGGGCCGCAGCACGTGCCGCCTCTGTTACCGTATCGCCAGAGAGCATCCGCGCAATCTCGTCCACCCGTGCCGATGCATCCAGCGCGACAACGGTGGACCGTGTTTCATCAAGCATCTGCTGCTTTTCCACACGCCAATGATGCCCACCAAGCGCTGCAACCTGTGGCGAGTGCGTCACGACCAGCACCTGACCGCCTTCGGCCAGTTCCGCCAAGCGCCGCCCGACGGCATCGGCTGTCGCGCCCCCGACGCCACGGTCGATTTCGTCGAAAATCATCGTCAGTCCGGCGCTGGCCTGCGTCAGGCAAACCTTGAGTGCCAGAAGAAAGCGGCTTAGCTCGCCTCCCGATGCAATCTTGTTCAGCGGGCCAGCCGGAGCTCCGG
>CAYGMX010000646.1:0-1508 GCA_964351055.1 uncultured Loktanella sp.
GTGCGCCGCCCCGCTTGCGTGCGGCGCGAGCACGTGAATCTCGAAACCGGTCGCCCTCTGGAAACGGCCAACGCTGATCATTCCGCGCAAACCCAAAACACCTCACCCGCAGCCCTTGGCGGCCACAATTGGCATCCGATGGCCTTCAACCGGGCAACCGGACTGGTCTACATTCCCGCGATCGAGGCCGTCCAGCCCTACAGCACCGAGGCGAACTTCAATTTTCGCGGCGATAGCGCATGGAATCTCGGTCAGGGGGAGGCGCTGGGCAAAGGCGGCAATCTGCAAGGCTTGCCAGCCGCGCTGATGGAAGGTGTTGTATCCCACCTCATGCGAGGCAAACTTATCGCCTGGGACCCGGTGGGACGCCGTGAGGTCTGGCACGTGGACCATGCAGTTCCCTGGAACGGCGGCGTGCTCACCACCCGCAGCGGGCTTGTATTTCAGGGCACCGGAGATCGACGCTTTGTCGCCTACAACGCCACCAGCGGAACTGCGCTGTGGGAAGCGGAAACCGGCACCGGCGTGGTTGCGCCGCCCATCAGTTATGCAATCGATGGCGAGCAATACATTGCCTTGCTTGCGGGCTGGGGAGGTGTCGGTGGCTTGAGCCTGCCGCAATTTGAGCCCGCCAACGGCACCAGCCGCCTGTTGGTGTACAAACTCGATGGCACAGCCTCCCACCCTGTTGTGCCGCGAGTGGTGCGTATGAGCGAGGAACCCCCGGCCGCCAGCGGCTCCGCTGATTCGATCGCCCGCGGCAACGATCTCTACATCGAACATTGCGCTCGCTGCCACGGCGTCAATCTGGGCGTGCCAGGCGCAATTCCCGATCTGCGCTATATGAGCCACGACACGCACAAACTCTTCAATGCAATCGTGCTCGATGGCGCCTACAGCGGTGTGGGCATGGTTGGCTTTGGGCACGTGCTCAGCACGGCCGATGCACAGGATCTGCACAACTACCTTCTGGACGCGGCGCACTCCGTGTGGGATGCCCAGAACAATGAGGGTTGGCTGCAGGATTCCGGCCAGTGGATACTCAGGAAGATCGGTCAGACACTCGCTTATTTTCTAGCGGATTAGTTGACCGGGTCGCACCGGCGCCAGCGCCTTCGCCCCCCGGTTGTGGAGTACACTAGCGCCAAAACCGCAACAGGATTCGAGCATGACCGACGACCTCCAAGACCCCGCAAACAACATGCCTCCCGGTTACGAACCTGCCAAAGTCTGGCAGTGGGAACCCGGCAACGGCGGCCGCTTCGCCAACATAAATCGTCCCATCGCAGGGCCAACTCACGATAAAGAATTACCCGTTGGCCAACACCCCCTGCAACTTTATTCGCTGGGCACGCCAAATGGTGTAAAAGTAACCATTCTGCTCGAAGAGTTACTGGCGCTCGGTCACAGCGGCGCTGAATACGATGCCTGGCTCATCAACATTGGCGAAGGCAACCAGTTTGGCAGCGGTTTTGTTGAAATAAATCCGAACTCCAAGATTCCAGCAC
>CAYGMX010000647.1:0-1506 GCA_964351055.1 uncultured Loktanella sp.
TTCCGGCGCGGCGATACCACCGTTCTGGAACCCGGCATGACGTTTCATTTCATGCCTGCTCTGTGGTTGGACGATGGCGGCTTGGAACTCACAGAGCCGATCCTGATTACCGGAAACGGATATGAATGTTTCTGCAATACGCCACGGCAAATGGTGGTCAAGACATGACCGGTAACCCGATCCGTCCGACCATACCGCTTGATGCGGATGGGGTGCACCACGGGTTTTTGAAGCTCCCCTACAGCCGCGATGACAGCGCTTGGGGCTCTGTCATGATCCCGATCACCGTGATCCGGAACGGCGACGGGCCAACAGCGCTTTTGACGGGCGGCAATCACGGTGACGAGTACGAGGGGCCGATTGCACTACAAGATCTTGCGAACGCACTAAGACCTGATCAGATCACAGGGCGCGTCATCATTTTGCCAATGATGAACCTGCCCGCATTTTCTGCCGGATTGCGGTGTTCACCGATTGATGGCGCCAACATGAACCGCAGTTTTCCCGGCAAACCCGACGGGACGATCACGCAAAAAATTTGCCACTACATCATGACCGAACTCGTCACTAAGGCAGATATTGTGCTCGACTTTCATTCTGGTGGCCGGACACTGGATTTTCTCCCTTTCGCGGCCGCCCATATCCTTGATGATAAGGTGCAAGAGGCAGCCTGCATGGCGGCGATGCAGGCGTTCAACGCGCCCTATTCGGTCCGGATGCGCGAGATCGACAACATCGGCATGTTCGACACCGAGGTCGAAGCGCTAGGCAAGGTTTTCGTGACGACAGAACTGGGCGGCGCGGGAACCGCGTCGGCGCAGAGCGTCGGTATCGCACGAAAAGGGATCAGGAACGTCTTGATCCATGCCGGAATATTGCATGGCACGCTCGCGCAGCAGGACACGGTGCAACTGGATATGCCCGAGGACCGATGTTTCGTGTTTTGCCAAGCAGCAGGGATGATCGAATATCTGGTCGGACTGGGTGATGTCACCAGCGCGGGGCAACCGATCGCGCAGGTCTGGCCGGTGGACCGGACCGGGGTCGCGCCGGTCCGGTGTCATGCCGCGAAAGACGGTATTTTGACCGCACGGCATGTGCCGGGGTTGATCAAGATGGGCGATTTTGTAGGGCTGATTGCGACAAGAATCTAAGCATCCAAATCCGCCATCAAATGTCGTTTTCTAATTCTTTGGATAGAGGGTCGCGAGCGGGCCGGAATTTTGCTATGGTAGCAGTCAACAAGCGTGCATTTCCGCCGGAAATCATCGGGGCCAAGTGACATTCCTGTCGATCAAATCACTTTGATTTTGCCTGCGCGTCACGAAAGCAATTGACCGGTATTTGCGTGCTTTGCTGTGGATCGGTACAGAAAAACTATGCAAAATCAAATGCTTGTGATGAATTTTGGTTATCGGGTTGCGTCTTGGGGGCGCACGCGTTTTAGTCGGGACGAAGAACGCGAGGCAATCGCGCCGCAAAAATAATCACGGGGAGCCGGTAGTG
>CAYGMX010000648.1:0-1501 GCA_964351055.1 uncultured Loktanella sp.
GCACGACAGGATCGCCAGTGGGCCAGCCGTCGCTGTCGAGATCGACGCGCATGATCTTTTGCGTGGGCGTATCGGTGAAATAGGCCGTTTTGCCATCGGGTGCGAAACAGATCGCGTTCGATATGGTGATGGGCGCGAAAAGCTGGCGCAGTTCCCCTTTATAGTAGCGATAGATCGCGCCTGCACCTTCTTCCGCATTGATCCCCATTGTGCCAATCCAGAAGCCACCCTGCGGATCGGCCCGCCCGTCGTTGGAACGGGTCACGGGGTTGTATGCCTCAAGCGGTGTCACGACACGATGCTCGCCGGTGGTGATATCGAAGTGGCGCAGGGCATTGCTGGTCGCGACCAGCAAGCTGTCGTGATCCAGCCATCCAGCCGCACTGACATAGTCTTCAAACTGCCAGTGCTTGCCCTTCGTATGCAGCCGCTTGCCCAGAATATCGAACCAGAACAACTTCTTACGGGTCGGATGCCAAAGCGGGCCTTCACCCAGTGTGCATTGTGTTTCGTCATAGATCATCGGGCTGCAGCGTCATAGGCCGCGACCATGTCGCGGGCGCGGGCTGTTACTTCGGCCACGCTAAACCCCGGCTTATAGAGTGCCGACCCGATCCCGAAACCGTCTGCCGTGGCGGCCATCCATTCTGCGAAGTTATCGGCACCTGCCCCGCCGACCGCATAGACAAGCGTACCTTGCGGCAACACAGCGCGGATAGCCTTGATCCCGTCAGGGCCGATCAGGTTGGCGGGAAAGATTTTCAGCCCGTCCGCACCTGCCTTGAGGGCGGCGAAACATTCCGTCGGGGTCATGACACCCGGCCAGCTTTGCAGACCGGCGGCTTTGGTGGCGACGATCACCCGCTGGTCACAGTTTGGCGACACAACCAGTTTGCCGCCCGCATTGGCGACACGGCCCACATCATCGGTGGACAGGACCGTGCCTGCGCCGATCAGCGCGTGCTGTCCGTGGGCCTCGGCCATCGCCTTGATGCTGTCAAAGGGGTCTGGCGAATTCAGTGGCACTTCGATCTTGGTGATGCCGGAGGCGATCAGGGCGGCGGCGATACGGGCGGCCTCGGGCGGCGTGATGCCGCGCAGAATTGCGATCAGGGGACGGTTCATGGGTTATCCTTTCAAGCGCTTGTAGGCGGCGGTCAATCCGGCAAGGGTGATCGCCTTGGCGTTCACCTGTGTTGCGGGTGCAGCTTGGGTGGCAAGAGCGTCAACGTAAAGCTTGGCCAATCCGCTGTCGCCGATCACGGCGATCTGTTGGCCCAGCCAATAGGGTTTGGCCGCCGCCAACTCCGCCCCGATCAACAGGCCAGAGAGTTGCGCGCGCGCCGCAGTTGCGGCCGTATTATGCAGCAATCCGTTGGCGCGGAGTGCAAAGAGGCGTGCAGCAAGCCGTTCGGGCCGTGCTATCGCCTGTTCCAGACCTGTCAAGAAAGCGGCATCATCCCAGCCTTCGGTGGCGACAGAATGGCGCAAGACCGTGTTT